>JBFLZA010000525.1:4703-6710 GCA_040756535.1 Cyanobacteriota bacterium | reverse complement strand
ACCGCCACAAGTGTTTATCAGCAGGAATGGATGACTACCTGAGCAAACCCATTGATCAAGACGCTTTAGGAGCAATGCTCGAATGTTGGGCAAAACATACCACAAAACCGGAATTTAAGCTTACCGAATCTGAGGTCAACCCTCATTCTCAGTTACCAGCCCTCAACTCAGATGAAACACCACTAGATTTTAAACGCCTCAACGCTATCTCTCGTGGCAAAGTAACCTTTCAAAAGCAACTTGTAAAATCTTTCATTAAAAATGCTCAACCGGGATTAGAGCAAATCCGCAGCGCTCTCCAAGTGCATGATTGTGCAACAGTTGAACAGCAAGCTCACCGGATTAAAGGATCAAGTGCTAATGTTGGTGTGCGATTGATGCCAGAGGTTGCGGGTGAATTGGAACGACAGGCGCGAGAAAAAACTTTAGAAGGAGCGACTGAGCGGCTAGAAGCTTTGGAAAGGCAGTTGGAAGCAGTTAGGATTTTTGTTGAAAGTTGGTGTGTTGAGTGAATTGTTGGGTTGATTGGAAGACTCAGCGATGAGAGGATGCGATCGCGTTTTTTCAATAAGATTGATTCTTAGTATTACGAATTATCCCGATATCTACATTGGGGGAGGGCGGGTTTTGTATAAAGGTTGTCGATTCGTCCACGCATTTATAGCAGTTCTCGGCAAGCATAGAATACAGTAAGGGCGCGGAAGCCTGACGCCCTACAAACAATGTGTATTCCACTCAATTGAGAACCGCCATAGTCCCTAAAGTGAGCCTTTACAGGAACAATTTTTTATTTGGAACTCCCTAAGAGCTGCTGCTTTATAAAAAATCTGGGATAGAATCCGGAATGCTAAAGCTTTATTGAGTAGCTCCGTGTAACCTCTCAAAACTGAGATAATTCACAAAAAACTGACTTAATGTGGTTATGACTCTAGATTTACGAAAATTCTTTCAAGCCACGAACCCCAGTAAGACTCTAGCTGTGGAGAATGAGGAAGATCGAAAATATTACATTGATTTTTCCTCCGTCCAAGGCGGCAAGATCATTGAGGAGTTGAAGGACAATATCACATTTTTCTCCCCTGACGAGCCTACGTGTGAACTATTTACAGGGCATATCGGCTGCGGTAAGTCTACAGAGTTGCTCCGATTAAAGGCAGATTTGGAGCAGGAAGGCTTCCATGTCGTTTATTTTGAGTCCAGCCAAGACTTGGAAATGGGCGATGTGGATATTGGTGATATTTTGCTTGCGATCGCTCGTCGGGTGAGTAAAAGTCTGGAAGAGAGTAAAATCAATCTGCAACCCTCAGGTTTTCAGCAGTTCCTGCAAGGCGCAGCTAGGGTTTTGAACGCAGAAGTTAAAGATTTTAAAGTCAAAGTTCCTCAAGTAGGCGATTTTGGTGTCAGTTCAAAAGAAAGTGGAGACTTTTCTCTAGCTTTTGGGATTGGTGAAATCACCGCGAAAGCCAAAAATAGCCCCGAACTTCGGAGTAAGTTAAGAGCATATCTGGAACCGCAAACCAAAGGTATTATAGACATCATTAACCAAGAACTGCTTGAATCGGCTAAGGAGAAACTGAAGCAGCGGGGCAAAAAAGGACTAGTGGTGATTGTTGATAATCTCGACCGAGTGGAGAGTACTCAGAAGCCGTGGGGACGCCCTCAGCCAGAATATCTTTTCGTGGATCGGGGTGAGCAGTTACGTCAACTGAAATGCCATGTAGTTTACACAATGCCTCTAGCGTTAATGTTCTCACATGACTTAGGCAGGCTGACTCAGCGCTTTATGGTTGATCCCAAAGTGCTGCCCATGGTACCTGTGCAGTTACGAGATGGCAGTAAATGTGATCGAGGAATGGAACTGCTGCGACAGATGGTGCTGGCGAGAGCTTTCCCTGATGTTGCTCCAAAGCAGCGTCTTAGCTTAATTCAGGAAGTTTTTGATAGTTCTGAAACCTTAGACCGCCTATGCCGCGCTAGTGGAGGTCACATCCGGAACTTGCTGAGGTT
>JBFLZA010000525.1:0-4693 GCA_040756535.1 Cyanobacteriota bacterium | reverse complement strand
ACTGTATCCGCAAGGAAAAGCAGTTACCCCTCTCTCGTAAGAGTTTAGAAGAGGTGATTCAAGCACGCCGCAATCAGATGCTCCTGGCAATCGAGGACAATGAGTGGGAATTACTACGTCGAGTAGCAAAACAGAAGAAGGTGAGTGGAGACGAAGGATACCAAACTCTGATTCGCAGTCTGTTTGTATACGAGTACCGTGACAGCCAGGGGTCTTGGTTTGATATCAATTCAATTTTGGCAGAAGCGGATGAATTGAAGTTATGAGTGAGCTGCACCGACAATCTGAAAGTGCCGCCAATAACGAGCAGTCGTTGCAGGATCTGGCTTGGGCGATCGCCATGTCTGAGGGTCAATTTTCCCTATTTTTGGCTCACTGCAACTATGCTGCCTCGCGTGAGCAAATAGTGCAGCGACTGCGAGAAATCTGCTTAGTCGAAATCCGAGAGATTGTCCTCAATGCCTCGGTCGAGAAGCTCTACTCTACTATCCGAGAACAACTGGGAGATAAACACCCAAAGGCTGTGATGGTCTTCGGCTTAGAGTCAGTGATCGATATAGATCAGGTGCTGACTTCGATGAACCAGGTGAGGGAGGAGTTTC
This sequence comes from Cyanobacteriota bacterium, assembly GCA_040756535.1. Lineage (GTDB taxonomy): Bacteria > Cyanobacteriota > Cyanobacteriia > Cyanobacteriales > Coleofasciculaceae > JBFLZA01. The sequence continues at coordinate 4,091 of JBFLZA010000525.1, read as the reverse complement.
GCAAAAATTTTCCATTCCCCATAGTGTTGTGGGTTAATGATGAAATTCTTAAGAAGCTGATTCGGTTAGCGCCTGATTTTGAGAGTTGGGCGACAACAGTTGAGTTTGAAATCGCCACCGATGAGGTAAGAGCTGATTTGCCTGAGCCTAGTACACATGAGGTAAGGCAACGCCCAGATTTTGAAGACTTGATAACCTTTAATCAGAACTCTTTAGTAGAAATCTGTAGAGCACTGACTCTCGGTGAAAGACAATTTTCTGTGATTTTGGCTCACTGCAACTACGCAGTCTTACGAGAGAAGATAGTGCAACATCTGCAAAAGATATGTCCAGTCAAGTTCCGAGAGCTAATTCTAGACAGGTCTGTCAAGAAACTTTACTCTTCTATCCATGACAAGCACGGTCAGAAGCAGCCTCCAGCATTAATGGTATTCGGCTTGGAATCAGTGAATGCTCTTGATCAAGTGCTAAACTCACTTGACCACGATGCGGAGAAGTTCCGCGATAGCTTTCAATTCCCATTGGTATTGTGGATTACAGATGAAGTGAGCAAAAAGCTAATTCGGCTTGCACCTGAGTTCAATAGCTGGACAGCTAGTCCGATTTGCTTTAGGTTTGCTACTGATACGTTAATTGACTGGCTCCAGTCAATCACAGCTCGTGTGTTTTCTGCTGTTTTAAATGCTGGTGCTAACCAGTTTTTGCCTAATGCACTCATCATCAAGCCACTTCAGTGCTTAGAACTGGAGTTAGCGCTGAGAGAATTACAATATCGCGGACAGGAATTAGAGTCGGGACTGCAAGCAAAACTGAAATTTTTTCTAGGTCGAAATGCTTATGTCAGTGATCAGCTAGCCGAGACTTTAGCTTATTATCAGCAAAGTCTAAAATTTTGGCAGCAAAGCAAAAATTTAGAGTGGCAAGGAGTGTTGCTGTTTCATATAGGATTATGTTATCTCCGCAAGGCTGAGTTAGATGTGGCGGCTTTCCGCTACCACTGGCAGGAAGCACGGCATTATCTACAGCAATGCATTAATGTCTTTGAACAGGCTCAACGTCTAGACTTAGTTGCCAAGTTTAGTCAGAAACTGGGTGAGGTACTACAGTGCTTGGAAGCATGGGATGACTTGCAGGCTCTCGCTCAAAAGTCCCTGAGGCTTCATCAGCTCTATGGCAATCAGATTGAACTAGCTCAGGATTATGGCTTTCTAGCTAATGTAGCTCTAAAACGTTCAAACTGGAATGAAGCCAGTCAACTATCTCAGCAAGCACTACAGGTCTTGGTAAATGTTCCAGAAGAACAGCAGCAGGTTAAAGGCTTATACCGATTGTTTCTAGCGAAATCGCAACGGCAGCTAGACCAACTGGAAGAAGCGGTAAAGACTCTAGAAACAGCAAAACAAGAAAGTGACTCCCAGGATAATCCAAAGCTCTACATTTCTATTCTGGAAGAGTTGCGATCGCTCTACTCTAAGCAAGGTCAGTATCTAGAAGCCTTTCAGATTAAGCGAGAACTGCGTTCGATTGAACGGCAGTATGGATTAGCAGCTTTTGTTGGTGCAGACCAGCTACAGCCTCAAAAAACCGTGAAGTCTCAACAAGCAGAGGTTGAGAGTCAGGATGCAATTGCCCTAGAAATTGAGGCTTCCGGTCGGCAGTATCATGTCAATCGCTTGATAGATAGAATCAGCCGCGCTGACTACAAACTAATCGTACTCCAGGGTCAGTCAGGGGTTGGTAAAAGTTCGCTGCTAAATGCAGGATTAGTACCTGCACTAAAACACAGAAGTATTGGTGAGCGCGATGTATTGCCTATTACACTGCGAGTTTACACGGATTGGGTCATAGCACTGGAGAAATCTTTGGTGGAAGCGCTTTGGGAAATATGCGCCTTACATTTGCCTGCCACTCTGGATTCCGCAGAAGCTATCCTTGAACAGTTACGAGCAAATGCAGATCGCAATCTACTGACAGTCCTAATTTTTGACCAGTTTGAAGAATTTTTCTTTGTTTACAATGTTCGCTCAAAGAGACAGCTATTTTTTGAGTTTATACGCAATTGCCTGGAAACCCCCTTTGTAAAGGTAATTCTATCCATGCGAGAAGATTATCTTCACTACTTATTGGAATTAAATCGCCTAACTAACTTAGATATAATAAACAATAATATTCTAGAAAAACGCACTCTTTATTACTTGGAAAATTTTTCCCAAGAAGACGCAAAATCCCTGATCTATAGACTGACACAACAAGCTAATTTTTACTTAGAATCGGCTTTAGTTGACCAATTAGTCGATGATCTGGCAGGAGAGCTGGGAGAGGTGCGTCCAATTGAGCTACAAATAGTTGGGACGCAACTGCAAGCGGAGAATATTACAACGCTGGTAGATTACAAGGAACGTGGCTCCAAGGAAAGACTAGTCAGACGATTTTTAGAAGAAGTGGTCGAAGACTGTGGTTCTGAAAATGAAAATGCGGCTTGGTTAATCTTATATCTACTAACCAATGAAAATGGCACACGTCCTTTAAAAACTGACACAGAATTGGCGGCAGCTTCAGAATTAGAACCTAAAAGATTAGAGTTTTTATTAGATGTGTTAGTTAAGTCAGGGATACTATTTTTAGTACCAGAAACATCTACAAGGCTTTATCAACTCGTTCACGACTATTTAGTATTTTTTATTCGTCAAAAACATGGAGCAACACTGCTAGTAGAACTAAAACTGACCAAAGAACAACTTAGGCAGGCGCTAATTCAAGAACAGCAGGAACGCCAACGAGCAGAAATAGCTGAGATCACCGCACTAAGTTCATTATCCCAAGCTCTGCTGTTATCCCATGACCAGCTAGGGGCATTAGTAGCTGGCATTGCAGCCGGTGGGAAACTACGACAGACTGAAACGCCATCTGAGGTCAAAATTAAGACAATATGTAGGCTAAGACAAGCAGTTTACAGCGTGCAAGAACGCAATCGCTTTCAAGGACATGAGGCTGGAGTCACCAGCATCAGTTTCAGCCCTGATGGGCAAACCCTAGCTTCTGCCAGTGAAGACGGTACAGTGAAACTTTGGTACATAGATGGCTCCCAAGCACAAACTTTTCGAGCTCATAGTAATAGAGTCACTAGCGTCAGTTTTAGCTCCAACGGGCAAACCTTAGCTTCCGCTAGTGGCGATGGCACAGTGACGATCTGGCGCTTAGATAACTCTCAAGTGAAAACTTTCCAGAGTCACAGTGAAAGTGTTATCGACATCAGCTTTAGTCCTGATGGGCGAATTCTAGCCTCTGCTAGTGGTGACGGCACTGTAAAACTCTGGCACTTAGACAGCTCTCAAGTGCAACTTTTACATGAGCATCACGATTTAGTATATGACTTCAGTTTCAGCCGTGATGGGCAGATCTTAGCTTGTGCAAGCGAGGACGGTATGCTGAAACTTTGGTGTCTAGACAGCAATAAACTGCAAAGTTTCAAGGGTCACAGTGAGAGGGTTACCAGCGTTAGTTTCAGTCCCAATGGGCAAACTCTCGTTTCTGCTAGCTTGGACGGTACGGTGAAACTCTGGTGTTTTAACGGTAATGAATTACAAGAACTAAGAACCTTTCAGGCTCACAGAGATTGGATCACTAGCATCAGTTTCAGTCCTGATGGTCAAACTCTAGCCTCTTCTAGTGAAGACGGCACAGTAAAACTTTGGAGCCTAAACGGTAATGAACTACAAACCTTTCGAGGTCACAGTGATAAAGTCACTAGCATCAGCTTCAGTCCTGATAGTCAAACTCTAGCTTCGGCTGGTGGCGAAGGAACAGTGAAACTCTGGTGCTTAAAAGGTAATCAACTACAAACTTTCCGAGGTCACGCTGATAAAGTCACTAGCATCAGTTTTAGTCCTGATGGTCAGACTCTGGCTTCCGCTGATGAGGATGGCACAGTGAAACTTTGGCACCTAGACGGTACAGAACTTGACACCATCCGGAATCACAGTAGCAGAGTCACTAGCCTCAGTTTCAGTTCCGATGGTCAAACCCTAGCCTCGGCTGATGAGGATGGCAGGGTAGAATTCTGGTGCTTAGATGGCAATGAACTGCTATTC
>JBFLZA010000524.1:0-6725 GCA_040756535.1 Cyanobacteriota bacterium | reverse complement strand
ATAAAATAACCTCAAATTTGACTGACAAGCGAATTTAGGACTTAATTCAATTACCCCAAATGACTGCTTCTGACAAGCTAGCCGCAATGCGTATATTCTCAATTTTAACCACTGCTTTTTATTACCATACTCCTGAACTATTACCACTAATTATAGTCAAACAGATCAATTTATCAATTCAATATGGTAATACTGCTGAGTCAACTATTGCTTATACCAATTATGGGCTAATTCTTTGCGGAATAATGGAAGACATTGATTCTGGGTATCAATTTGGTCAACTAGCTTTAAGTCTTTTGGAACGGTTCACAACCAAAAAACTCAAAGCTAAGACTATCTTTTATGCTAGTGCCTGGATAAAACATTGGAAAGAGCATGCCAGAGAAACACTACAAAATTTCTTAGATGCTTACTCGACGGGATTGGAAACTGGAGATTTAGAATTTGCTGCCCTTTCTGCTCTCCTACACTCCTACACTTCATATTTTATTGGCAAGGAACTGACTGTGCTGGAACAGGACGTTGCGCTCTACAGTGATTTCATAGCTCAACTTAAGCAAGAAGCCGTTTTGAGTATGCATAAAATATATCATCAGACTATTATGAACTTAAGGAATACAGCTAAAAAATCCACCTTGTTGCTTGGAGAAGCTTATAACGAGAAAATTATGCTTCCTGTCCATGAACAAGCTAATAATAGAACCACGCTATGTCATCTATTTTTAAATAAATTCATTCTTTGTTATTTATTTAATAATTATTTTGAAGCTGTTGAAAACGCAGAAAATACCAAAAAATATTTAGATAGTTTAACAGGTACTTTTACTGTTCCCACTTTCTATTTTTATGCTTCTCTTGTGCAGCTTTCTGTATATGCTGAGGCTTCAAATGACGCTCAAGAACACATGATGGATAAGGTAATAGCTAATCAGAAAAAGATGCAAAAATGGGCGCATCATGCCCCAATGAATCACCTGCATAAGTTTTATCTAGTGGAGGCAGAGCGCTATCGGGTTCTGGGTCAATATATGGAGGCAATGGATTATTACGACAAAGCTATTGCCGGAGCTAAAGAGAATGAATACCTCAACGAAGAAGCGTTAGCTTACGAACTTGCCGCTAAATTCTACCTCGCATTGGGCAAAGAAATAATTGCCCGAACTTACATGAGTGAAGCCCTTTACGCCTACACTCGCTGGGGAGCGTTAGCAAAGGTCAAGGATTTAGAAGCCAATTACCCGCAGTTACTGCCCTCATCATCGTCGCGCCCCAACATTACTTCCACCAGCACGACAAATAACAGTACCCCCACTGGCTCTCAATCAGCATCAGCGTTAGATTTAGCCACAGTGATGAAAGCCTCACTCGCGATTTCCGGTGAAATTGTCCTCGATAAGTTACTTGCTTCCTTGATGAAGATTCTCATCCAGAATGCTGGGGCACAAACGGGTTTTCTAATTTTGGACAAAGCAGGAGAATGGGTAATTGAAGCCTCTGGGGAAGTGGATATTGATAATGTCACGGTATTGCAATCAATTCCCATTGAACGACGCTTACCCGCATCAATCATTAACTATGTCACCCGTACTAGAGAAACAGTTGTTGAGAACGATGCCGCGCAACAAGGCAAATTTACACTTGACCCGTATATTAAAGCGAATAAGACCAAATCTATTTTGTGTGCGCCACTAATAAATCAAGGACAACTCAGTGGTATTGTCTATCTGGAGAATAATCTCATAGGGGGAGCGTTTACCCCTGATCGCTTAGAAGTCATACAACTATTATCTGGGCAAGCTGCGATCGCCATTACCAATGCCACACTCTACGCTGAGGTGACAGCAAGCGAACGACGGTTGACGCAATTTTTTGAAGCGATGCCGCTTGGTGTATCTGTTCACGATGCAACTGGACAACTCTACTATGCCAATCAGTCATCACAGGAATTGCTAGGCATTAACGCTTTACCAGAAGCTAAAGCCGCGCAACTCTCAGTTGCCTATCACGTTTATCGGGCTGGAACACAGCAATTGTACCCCAACGCGCAACTACCCATCGCGCGATCACTGTGTGGGGAACAGGTTAAGGTTGACGATCTCGAAATTCACCAACCGGATAAGATTGTCCCCTTGGAAGTTTCCAGCACACCTATTTTGGATGAAACGGGCAAAATTGTCTATGCGATCGCTGCCTTTCAAGATATCACCCAACGCAAACAAGCCGAGAAATTGATAGCCGAATACAATCGCACCTTAGAAGAGCAAGTTAAAGAACGTACCGCCCAACTCGCTGAAGCTAACCAGGAAATTATAGCGCTCAACGAAAAGCTCAAAGCCGAAAATTTGCGGATGAGTGCTGAGTTAGAGGTGACTAAGCAACTGCAACAGATGGTATTACCCAAGCGAGAGGAACTCGACTCAATTGAAGGGTTAGAAATTGCAGGATATATGGAACCTGCTGATGAAGTGGGGGGCGACTACTACGACGTGCTGCAACAAGATGGCAAAGTGAAAATTGGCATTGGCGATGTCACCGGACATGGTTTAGAAAGTGGGGTGTTGATGCTGATGACGCAAACGGCCGTCCGTACCTTACAACAAAGTAATCAAACCGACCCCGTACAATTTTTAGATATTCTCAACCGCACCGTTTATCGCAACGCCCAGCGCATCAATCCCTATAAAAACCTGACGCTTGCCCTTCTCGACTACTCTGACGGCACCTTGAGTATAAGCGGTCAGCATGAGGAGATAATTGTGGTGCGTACATCGGGTGAAGTGGAGCGGATTGATACTACAAATCTCGGCTTTCCTCTTGGGTTGGAAGAGGAGATTGCTGACTTTATCGCCTCAGAACAAGTGCAACTTAATCCAGGAGATGTAGTGGTATTATACACCGATGGCATTACAGAAGCCTTCGACATCGATTACAAGCAATACGGACTGGACAGGTTATGTGAAGTACTCAGCCAAAATTGCGATCGCAGCGCACAAGACATCAGACAAGCGGTAATTGAAGATGTGCGGCAGCATATTGGAGAACAGAAAGTTTTTGATGATATTACTTTAGTGGTACTCAAACAGAAGTAGATGACTTGTGAAGGGGCATGGGGAAGAACAAGTTACGTTTATTTATGCCCATCTACTTAGTATTCAATAACTCAATCTGTTATCAATTGGATTTAGCTTGAGTCAAAAATCGCAAATTCAACGTTCAAAACTTACAAATGACCATGAATCAAATTTTTGGATACTTTAGGGAAGAGATACTCACCGATCGCAAACTTTTTACAATGGACTTTTTCATTCACTCTATTCCTCGCGATCGCCGCAAGCCGAGCCGATATCTGACCATTGCTTTTATTACTGATTATTGGGCAACTTTATTTTCTGTTAACGAGGAAGAAATCAAGTCTTATGAACGGCAATTACAAATCAAAACTGCGGTTACTTACATCGCCAACGAATTATTAGAAAACTCAATGAAATTTAATTATGAAGCCATCAAGTATCCCATCAAGCTTGGACTTTACTTGCTCGAACAAGACTTAGTATTGGTTTCCAGCAATTGCGTTAATGCAAAAACTTTGGAGAGCTTCAAAGACTTCGTGCAAGAACTAATCACTTCAGATATTGATGAATTGTATTTTCGTCAGTTGGAAAAAGGTGCTGAAGAGCAGAGTGAAGAGTCTCGCTTAGGTTTCTTGAGCATCATGAATGATTATAATGCTAAGCTGGGGTGGAAAATTGAGACAGTCAACGAAGACCCAGAAATTACCACTATTACTACAATGGTGCAGCTAACAACTTAGATAAATAAGCCAAAAGTCATTTATGATTCAGGGTTCATCGTTCATTGTTTGTGGGGTTAAAGAAGCAAAAAATAATCCAATTTTTCTGTAAAAATTAAATAGGAAGGTTGAAGAGAATGGAAGTTAAGACAGATGACTACAAAATATGGTACGAACCCGCAACGGCAACCGTGTACTTTCAGGGTTTACTGCGGGAAAGTGGGATAGCCGAATATAAACCCATCGAGCAGTTGCTTGAGGAGGTGATCGCTAATGAGCCAGCGACGATTACAATGAACTTACAGGAGCTAGAATTCCTCAACAGTTCGGGGACGAGTGTCTTGTCCCGGTTTGTGATTGGTGTGCGTAAGAAGAATACTATTGGGCTAGTGGTTAAAGGCTCCAAGGGAATACCCTGGCAGGAGAAGATTTTAGGAAACTGGCAACGATTGATGCCTGCTTTAACGCCGCAATGGGAGTAGTATCCTCCGTTAGGCGCGGAGAAATTAAACTATACTAAAATCAGCTCTTTTGTCTAAAGTAAATTATAACCAAAGTTTTGAGACACATTTTCAATCTTTAAAAAGTTCAATCTCCAATCGTTAATCAGCATCTTGAAAAGCGATAACCCTAGCGGGATTCCTTCGGATCGCATGTCATCAACAAAAGGAGACATCCTAGTTGTTGATGATACACTGGACAACTTACGCCTTTTATCAAAAATGCTGACCGAGCAGGGGTACAGCGTTCGCAAATCTATCTCTGGGCAGATGGCATTGAGAGCGGTAAAGGCTAAGCAACCTGATGTAATTTTGCTCGATATTAATATACCGGAAATGAATGGCTATGATGTTTGTAAGCAACTGAAGGCAGATGCCCAAACTCGTGACATTCCGGTGATTTTCATCAGTGCTTTGGATGATGTATTGGATAAAGTCAAAGCCTTTGCGAGCGGTGGAGTAGACTACATCACCAAACTTTTTCAAGCTCAAGAAGTCATAGCCCGTATCGAGAATCAACTAACTCTCCTACGTCAACAGTCATCGCTGCGCGAGCGAACCGCACAGCTTGAACAGGAAATCAGAGAACGTCAGCGAGCTGACGAAGAAGTCCAACTGTTATTAACCCTCTCTCAAGCCATTAGCGCTGCCCCAGATTTTGATACGGCTTTGGAAATTGCGTTGCAGCAAGTGTGTTCAACAACGGGTTGGACTTATGGCGAAGTCTGGATTCCTACAACTGATGAATCAGCTTTAGTGTGCAACCCCCGTTGGTACTGTCAGGGCACGGAGATTGACTCAACCGTAGCGGCAGCGATTGAGCGTTTCCGAGACTACAGCGAAGTTCTCACTTTCTATGGGGGCGAAGAGATTCCAGGACAAGCCTGGTCAACTCGACAATCGATGTGGGTTGCGGAACTCAGCAAGATGGAAGATGTTCTGCTCAGACTAGAACTAGCTGCGAAATGCGGCTTAAACGCTGGATTTGGCGTACCTATCATCCCTGTAGGAAAAAATCAACAGCAGACAGAAGAAAACAGTAGTTATTTGCTCAGTTCCCAATCCCCAGTTTTGGCAGTACTCGTGTTCTTCACGCAGGGGATTCGCTCAGAGGACAAGCGGTTGCGCCAGTTAGTGAATGTGGTGGCAACTCAGTTGGGAACGGTGCTGCAACAGAAGAAAGCGCAAGCCGAAATGAAGGCACTGTTTGCTGCGATGACTGATGTAGTGACGGTGAGGGATGTTTCCGGACGGTGTCTTAATATCATCCCCACCAATACAACCAATTTGTATAAACCACCAACCGCAATGATTGGCAGAAAACTTCATGATGATCTGCCACCCGCGCCAGCCGATTTGATTCTCAAGAGTATCCTAGAGGCAGTATCGATGCAGAAAACCGTCTCGATTGAATATTGCCTGTCAATTGGCTCAAAAGAGGTTTGGTTAGCGGAGACGATTTCTCCTCTATCTGAGGAAACGGCGATTTTGGTTGCACGGGACATTAGCGATCGCAAAAAAGCCGAGGAAGCGCTTCGTTTAGAACAAAAAAAGTCAGAACAGTTATTGCTTAATATTTTGCCAGAGCCGATCGCCAACCAGCTCAAACAAAACCCAGGGGCAATCGCCGAACAATTCAATGAAGTGACGATTATGTTTGCCGACATCGTTGGGTTTACGCCCCTATCGGCTCGCTTAAAACCGATTGAACTCGTCAACTTACTCAATCAGATTTTTTCCACCTTCGACAACCTGGCAGAACAATTGGGATTAGAAAAAATCAAGACCATTGGCGATGCCTACATGGTAGCGGCTGGGCTACCCATTCCGAGAGCTGATCATGCCGAAGCGATCGCACAGATGGCATTGGCTATGCAAGCAGCGGTTGAGCGCTTCCAATCCGAACTCGGTGAGACCATTCAAATCCGCATTGGCATTAATACAGGTATTGTCGTCGCTGGAGTCATTGGCACGAAGAAGTTTATCTATGACTTGTGGGGAGATGCCGTCAATGTTGCCTCGCGCATGGAATCTTCTGGCCAACCGGGAAGCATTCAGGTAACGGAAGCTACTTATGAGCGACTCAAGGATAAATATGTGTTCCTGAAGCGAGGGACCATTGAAGTGAAAGGAAAGGGAGAAATGAAGACCTATTGGCTCGTTGGCTCCACAAAAAAAGTGCATCAGTAGAATTAACATTCAGCTTGGCGGTTGCAATTGTCCCCGCTGTAGAGGCAGGCGTTGTGCCTGCCTTCCCTGTTTATGGGGCATCCCTTGTGGATGCCCCTACCATCTCCGGGTTTCGAGTATGACTCCCCACGAAGAGGCTGAGGTTACACAAAAAAGAGTTTGTCCATTCCTGTGGAAGTTTAGAGTGGAACTGCCAACTCTTAGCGAAGCGCAATCCACTCTGGAAGCTATCTTGGTAGATGAAT
>JBFLZA010000523.1:0-6729 GCA_040756535.1 Cyanobacteriota bacterium | reverse complement strand
GAGTTACCGGGAAGAACATTGAGCAAGAGCGTCACGATTCCTGAAGTAATCAGCGACCACCCTACCGTTGTTTGATACTGCATAAGTTCCAACTAAAACCTCTTAAACGTCTGTATGAACACGGGATAATTTACCCCGTTCTATTGCTTAAGATAGTTGGGGATTCAGACAATATCCTCCATCAATAGGGATAATGCCTTGCTCCGGTTTCTCCTTTTGCACCCAATTTTCATCAAGAGTCGAGGGCATGTTGCTTCAGTTCATTCAACGAGACATATTCCAGAGCAGATGCATGAGTTGCTGACAAAACCACAGGAGGTGCAGCGCCAGCATCCATGGCTTCCTTCCATCGTGAGGCACACAGACACCAACGATCGCCCGGTTTCAACCCCGGAAATTCAAACGCTGGGACGGGTGTACTCAAATCATTCCCCCTTGACTTGGTGAAGGCAAGAAACTCTTCCGTCATTTGGGCACAGACAACATGTGCACCCATGTCCCCCGCTCCAGTGCTGCATTTCCCGTCCCGATAAAATCCAGTCATGGGAGAAGTGCAGCAAATCTTTAGCTCTCCTCCAACCACATTTCTCGCGCTTGTCATCATAGCAACTTCCCTATAACAGCCTTCTAATTGGAAGATTACAGAGATTGTTGGCGATCGGCAAGATATATTTTTTACCCGATTCAGTATCGAGTATTTCTCTTAATCTCAGATTAATCTCGATCGCAATAGTTCACAAGCCTTTATACTTAATTAATAAATCGATTAATAAATCGTGCTGTCCAACCAACGAGGTGTTTTGCAGTATTTCACGCTATTAATAGGAGCCTTAAGGCTGCGATCGCACAATCAAATATTCATGATGAGCGTGCATTAAGCATCAAAACTCTTGGTTGGACAGATCTTTGTGTGTGGCAACTCGTCCAAAGTTGGGCATACTCACTTGAGTTTCAACGCTCTACTTTTGGACGTTGCGCTGAACATCGCTAGATATCATCACTAGTCTCGGATTTTTCTCTTGCGTAATGCTCAGGTCAATATCCCGATTACAGAGTTAGGGTAACCCCCTATAACTAATTTCCTTTTCGAGAGTGAACCGTCAGCGTCGGTTCCTTCCATGTCGCTTACTCCAATACAAGCATCTCATGACCATTGCTAAAACTCGTTTTCCCATTAACCTCGATGCCTACAAAAAGTTGGCACTAGACCCTGCTAATCCGACTCTCACCAATGAACAACGGGAAGCACTCAAAGCCAACATTCAGCTGTGCCGTGATGCGATTGTATTCTTCACCGCTACCGGAGCAGCTAAGGGTGTAGGCGGTCATACGGGTGGCCCCTACGACACTGTGCCAGAGGTAGTGATTCTCGATGCATTATTCCGAGGTGCACCCGATAAATTTGTGCCTATCTTCTTCGATGAAGCCGGACACCGGGTTGCTACCCAGTATCTCATGGCGGCTATCCACGGTGAACTCCCGGTTGAGCGTCTGCTGCAATATCGCGAAGCTCATGCTGGACTGCCAGGACACCCGGAATTGGGACTCACCCCTGGTGTGAAGTTTAGCTCTGGACGCTTAGGACACGTCTGGCCTTATGTGAATGGGGTAGCGATCGCAAATCCTGATAAAGTTGTTGTTTGTCTTGGTTCCGATGGCTCTCAGCAGGAAGGCAATGATGCAGAAGCCGCCCGCCTAGCCGTTGCTCAACAGCTTAACGTGAAGCTTGTACTCGATGACAACGATGTCACTATCGCCGGACACCCTTCAGAATATCTGTCCGGTTTCGATCTGGCGAAAACCTTAAGCGGTCACGGGCTAAGTGTGAGTACAGGGGATGGTGAAGACATCGACAGCTTGTATCGTCGCATGTGCGAAGCTGTAACCACCAATGGCCCGGTTGCCTTGGTGAACAAGCGCAAGATGTGCGTGGGGATTGAAGGCTTGGAAGGGTCGCCCCACGGTCATGATGTAATTAGCTTAGATTTAGCGATCGCATATCTAGAAGCTCGCGGACAAACTGACGCTGCCAATTACCTCAAGAACATTGAAAAGCCTAAGCACACTTACACCTTCCTCGGTTCTGGTAACAAGCTGGGTTCCAAGCGGAATGTGTTTGGTGATGCTGTAGTATCCGTCCTCAGTGGCATGAGCGATGCCGAACGCAAAGAAAAGGTGCTGTGCATCGACAGCGACTTGGAAGGCTCCTGCGGACTGAAGCAAATTCACGAAGCTTACCCAGAGATTTTCATCAGCTCTGGTGTTATGGAGCGGGGTAACTTCTCTGCTGCGGCTGGATTTGGTATGGAAAAAGGCAAGCAGGGCATCTTCGGCACATTCAGCGCTTTCCTGGAGATGTGCATCTCCGAAATCACGATGGCGCGGCTGAACAAGTCCAACGTCCTGTGCCACTTCTCCCACGCTGGCATAGACGATATGGCAGACAACACCTGCCACTTCGGTGTGAACAATATGTTCGCCGACAACGGCTTGGATGACGGCTATGAAACTAAGCTCTACTTCCCTGCCGATATCAATCAGATGAAAGCCTGCGTCGAAGCCATCTTCTTTGAGCCAGGAATGCGGTTTGTCTTCTCCACCCGCTCTAAAGTACCCAGCATTCTGGACACCAACGGCAACGAATTCTACGGCGGCGACTACAAGTTCGTCCCTGGTAAGGATGAAGTGGTGCGTGAAGGAACGGCTGGCTACATTGTCAGCTTTGGCGATGCCCTTTACCGCGCCCTCGATGCCGTCGAACGCCTGAAGCAAGAAGGCATTGATGTCGGTTTGGTTAACAAGCCGACGCTGAACATGGTTGATGAAGAAACGATCGCAAAAGTTGGTGCTACTCCCTTTGTCTTGGTGGTAGAAGCATTCAACCGCCGCACTGGACTAGGCAGCCGCTTTGGTTCCTGGTTGCTGGAGCGAGGACTGACACCGAAGTTCGCTTACCTCGGCACCCATAAGGAAGGTTCCGGCGGTTTGTGGGAGCATTTCCCGCATCAAGGGATTGACCCCGTAGGCATTATGAACAAGGTGAAGGAATTAGTCGGTTAATCTCTGTAAGTTCAAAGTGCTATCTCAGAGGCTCTGTTTCATGTAGGAAGTAGAGCCTTTTTTTGTTGGGAAATTCTCATCGGTTGGATAAACTAGCGGTAATGTTCCAAAAAGGTTGTTGTATGGAGTATCAGTTCGAGGCTAGTATTTTCGGAGTAGGGCTAGGGTTAGGTCTTCTCTTAGCACTGTCTGTATGGATTAGTAGCTTATCGAAGCGCAAAGAAATTGCGGAATTGAAAAAACATCTTCATACTCAGATGAGTATCAACGCCAAGGGGTATGAAGAGCTGCAAAAAGAAGTTGAAAAGCTCAAGAAAGAGAACGAAAATCTACGAATTACCATAGCAACCCTATCCAATAAGCCAGGCCGAGCTGAGCTAAAAAAACTACACCTTTGGGATAAGGCGCTGAGCATCCTGACTCTAAAATCACCAATGTTTGCGCCTGCTTGGGAAATTGCGATCGCAGAGGCGAGCAAGGAGATAGAAGACGCTGAATCGGGAATGAAAGCATTAGTTCGCAAAGTATTTCCCATGCTGCCTCAGGAATACGGTCAGAATAATCCTGAGGAGTAGATTGGTATAGATTTTGCAGTGCGATCGCATCCATAACAATCTCGGCTAGCCTACAATCAAAGTGCCCCGCCATCGATGCAAGTAGCGATTCATCAATGTGATAGCGATGAGACGAGATGAGGTGCTAGCCATTGTTAAACCCCATCAAGCGAAGCTTCAAGAACTAAGCGTCCAGTCTTTAGATTTATTCGGTTCTATAGCACGAGATGAAGCTAGACCAGACAGTGAAGTAGACTTCTTGGTAGAGTTTTCTAAGCCTATGGGATGGTTCGAGTTGAGCCGAGTTCGACTTTATCTAGAAGATATACTAAGTTGTCCTGTAGATTTAGGAACTCAAGATGCATTAAGAGAGCATTTGCGTGAACCTGTTTTGAAAGAGTTGATTCGTATTTTATAGAATCTATCCATGACGGTTCAATCGGAATTATATTGTCGCTACCTTGCTATAGGCTAGGGAGTGATTTGAGTTGTCCTAATTATTAGGAAATCAAATAATGGATTACTTTAAAGAAGCTAAGTACATCTTGGAGCTACTCTACTTCCACTACCGTGGTAACCGTTATCAAGGTCACGGCATCATGACTTGGAACCCTGATCAGGGTTTTCATCTAGAAGCTTTTTTAGATAAACAGGGAAAAGCTCTACCGAGAATTGAGCTAGGGAAAGTTGATCTTATTCGTAAAAGCAATATTTGCTCGATTCGGATGAGACCACAAGGTTTTGATTGGGCAATTGCACCAAACGTTATAATATCTGACTCTAACGAACTGGACATTTCACATAATCGTCTTTCAATTGATTTTGGACGTGTGATTTTCTGCCAATCTATACCCCCAATCGTTGATAATTCTCTTTGGATTGGCTCAGCACTCTACGAAACTAAGAGTAATTTGTCTCTGTCCGATACTGTGCATACTGAAATCCAAATTAATGAACAACCAATTGGGACAACCTGGAGAGCATCCGGCATTTTTTATGAAGATAATCGACAACAGAAAGTAATTGGACACCTCGTTGATAAGAACCAACTTAAACTGCATTGGCAATTACCAAAAAATAGTTGGTCTAAAGCGGAAAGTTGGCGTAGGGCAATAGCTATTCAAGATGCGCTGTCTATCTGGTACGGAGAAACGATTTGGCTGTTACAGCGTGAGGTAGCGCGTGGTTCCAAAAAGTGTATTGAGCTAAGACAAAAGGTAAAACTAGACTCTCTGGAGCTTCTCTCTCCTTTTGACGCTCACCCGCTTGATAAACAAGCCTTTATTGATTTAACGGAATTTTTTGCCTGTAACTCCCCACATACAGATATTTGTCGGAGAATTTTTTGGCAGATGGTAGAAGCATCTCGTCAGCAAAGCTGGCAAGCAAGGGAACTTCTACTTTCAACTATTCTTGAAGCTGCTCTTCGCTCTATAGATCAACGTCCATTCACGCCAAAGAAAGATAAAAATTGGAATGTTGGTAAGGGGTTAGAAAACTTTTTTAACCAATATCTTCCATCCAGCAAGTGGTCAGACATCCGTAAGCAGGTTATGAAAGCACATAGTTATCTACGCGATCGTAACGCTCATCCAGACTGGCTCTTTAGTCAGGGAGGTAGCTTATCGGAGGCAGAGCAAGTGCAATCGTTGGACAGCATGATCTTACTCAGCCGATTCTACGGCTATATGATTCTTGCCCTTGCTGGCTTCAAAAATCTAGATCCAATTTTCCCTCCGCCACATGAAACCTGGGGAGCCGCAGCAACAGTAACACGGGTAGAGGAGAATTCACCAAACGTATTTCCCAATCTTTTTAAGTGGAAACAGCAAGTAGATCCTATTGAGCGGTTACCTGAGCAATTGTCGAAAGCACGAACTTACCATGAAAAAACCATGCTCCGGCGGAATTTTGAGAGAAAAAGGGCAGATCAATTCCAGCAGGCATCTGAACAACCAATTAACGATGAGTTTGAGGCAGTTGCAGACCAGTTAGCGGATGAGTTTGCAGCGTATATTGGACTAAATGCCCCTGTGCTCTCCGATTATGCTGTGAGCCGTGCAGGTATTTATGAGGATCATCCTTAGTCGTGATATACCTTGTAGATACAAACGTCCTGCTGCGTTTTGCCGATCGCAATCATCCACTACATGCAGTCTTGCGAGCTGCTGTGCGGAAACTGAGACGTGATGGACATACACTACAAGTCACATCGCAAAATTGCGTCGAGTTTTGGAATGTCGCCACACGACCCAAAGATAAAAACGGATTTGGCTTGACCCCCACGGAGGCGGAGCGACTGTTGCGTTTGATTGAACGCTTGTTTCCGTTGTTGCCCGATACGTCTACACTCTACTCTGAGTGGCGTCGGCTTGTCATCGCGTTCAGTGTGTCAGGAGTTCAAGTGCATGATGCCCGTCTTGTTGCTGCTATGAAGGTAAATGGTGTGACGCATATTCTGACGTTCAATACACCTGATTTCGTTCGCTATGCAAGTGAGGGGATTGTAGCCGTTAATCCGACAACAGTTTAGGTTAGTGGAATGCCCATGACTCAGGCTGTACCGAGGGCGATCGCATTTGATGAATTCTTGCAACAATATCCGGAAGACGGAGAGTGATATGCACTGCTTGGTGATGCGATCGCAAAAATGCGCCTATCCTATCCCTCTAAGTTTTTGGATTTTGCGATCGCTAAACTCAATATCAATTGCAACTTCTCAATTATTCTGGCAGATTGGTATTAGCGGAGTCTTCATCATATACCCGCTCAACTTGAAAACTCTCAATATTGTCTTCAAAGCGATTGAAGATAACTCGCATCTCGTCATACCCTCTTGCAGTACTAACTCCGCGAGGACTCGGACACTCAACCTGCAACAAGCTTTGAAACTCGGTATTCGCATTGAAATACCAATTTTTAGTGCAGGTGGGCGAAATAAATTCTTCAATTGCCAGTTGGTTGAGGGCAGCAATCCCTAAGGGACTACTCAAGATATAATTCCAGGTACGGTCTACCTCCTGTGAATTCATGCGCCGCCATTTTTGAGATTGAGCTTGGCTAATCAATTGAGGTTGAGCTTGGCTGACTTGAGAAGCAACTTTACGTGGTTCTG
>JBFLZA010000522.1:0-6732 GCA_040756535.1 Cyanobacteriota bacterium | reverse complement strand
TGCAATACCTGGATAAGAGTGACACCTGCCTGAAGCTAGCGTTGCAGGTGACCAATATTGGTATGTGGGAGTGGAACCTCGTAACAGGTAAAGTTGCCTGGTCTAAAAATATTGAACAACTATTTGGTGTAGTCCCAGGAACATTGCAGGGAAGTTACAGGGGTTTACTCAAGCGAATTTGTGCCCAAGATCGTCGAGTGGTGGCTCGATCAATCGCTCGTGCCATTAAAAAACGAGCCGACTATCAGGTTGAATTTCGCATTGATTTGCCGGATGGAAAAAATCGTTGGCTGCTTAGCCAAGGTGCAGTAGAGTCCGATGGGAGCAATCAACCCATCAAAATGATTGGATTTTGCCGAGATATTACGCCAGATCAGCAACTTAAAGCCGTGCGACGTCGAAACACATCGGGTTATCTTCACCTTAAGCAACTCGGTCTAACTACAAATGCCCTCTTTCACCTTAATGAAGAGGGTGTCTTTTTAGAGGTTCATCCCGGTGAAAATGTTGGACTGCTCGTCCCCTCGACGGACTTGATTGGCAAATCCTTATCTGCTGTAATGCCTCCAGAAATTGCTCAGCAGTTCCAACATTATCTAGGACAGGCACTCTTCACTCACCAACCCCAAATCTTTGAATATTCCTTACGGCTGTCGGGTCAGCTTCAGCATTTTCAGGCGCGAATGGGGAGTAGTGATAGCCGTGAAGTACTTGTTGTTGTCCGTAACATTACTGACCATAAGGAGACTGAAGCTGCGCTGCACCTCTCGCAACAACGGCTCAGCAACATTCTTAACTCTCTAGAAGAGATTATCTGGTCAGGAAGCGTCGATACGTTTGAACTCCTCGACTTGAATCCAGCCGCCGAGGCAATCTACGGGCGTCCAAATTCTGAATTTTTCGAGAATCAGAACCTTTGGCTAGAAATCATTCACCCAGAAGACCGCTTTCATGTATTAGCAAAAAGACAGAAACTTCTGGAACTCGGTAGTGCAGAACTTGAGTACCGAATCGTTCGTCCCTGTGGGGAAATTCGCTGGTTACGCGATCGCATCCGGGTGATTTTCGATGCCCATGGTAACCCGATACGTTTAGAAGGCATTGCCACAGATATCACCCGTCAGCAACGCCTTGTGGCTGCCTTTAAACAGACGAGTGCTGGACTAGATGTATGCCTTTCAGAACACCCTGCAACAATTGGGCCAGTTTTAGAACAACTGCGCTGTGCGATCGCAGATTGGTTGCACCTGCCGCAAGAAAGAACGCCCCGCTACCTAGAAAATTGCGAGCTAGAGTCGATCTCAAGCCTTACCTTTAGCACCTCGTCCAACCCATTCCCACAAAACCTGCTGGCAGGTAGCGAAACACAATGGGATGAAGTGTTGCTGAAGCGAGGTGTAATTGAGCAAGACTCAGTTCAACTTTTCCAATGGGAATCGCTCATTCAGCAGTCGTCTGACTTAATAATGATTGTCTCGGTTCAAGGAAGCATTCTCTACAGCAGCCCTTCTATCGAACGCATCCTGAGCTACTTCCCTACAGAATTAGTCGGACAGTCTGTAATTGAGTATGTCGCTGCTCAAGACCGTGAAGCGATCGCTAAATTGCTGGAAAAGTTGTTGGAAGTCGGTCATGGTGTGACCTTAACACCTGTAATCTGCCGCTTTGTACGTAAAGATGGGTCATGGTGCTTTTTAGAAGCAACGGGTACCAACCTTTTAGCAGATGAAACCGTAAATGGTATCGTCATTAACGCTCGTGATGTTACCGAGCGCTTCAAAGTACAGGAGGCGTTGCGGCAAAGTGAAGTGCGTTTCCGAGCCATCTTTGGAGGTGCAGCCTTAGGAATTGCTCTATGCGAACCCTCTGGAGAACTGCTCGTCGGCAACCCTGCCTTACACAAAATGTTTGGCTACAGCGATATAGAGCTACGCCAGCGAACTATTACCCATCCGGATGATATCGCGACTGACTTCAACCTCTATCAACAGTTACTGGCTGGCTCCATTCCCTCTTATCAAATGGAGAAGCGCTACTTTCACAAAGGTGGTCGCTTGGTTTGGGGTCGGCTGAGTGTTTCCCTGGTGCGAGATAAGGCGGGAAACCCCCTGTTTATCGTGTGCATGGTCGAAGACATCACTGCCTCTAAGTACATCGAAGCTCAACTTTTACGTATCGGCAAAGCTGTGGAAAATGCCAGTGATGCTATTAGCATTGCTGACACAGATATGTCAAGGGTAACTTACCTCAATCCCGCATTTTGTCAAATGTTTGGCTACACCCTAGAACAGCTAAACACGGTTGGCGGTTATTTCGTCCTCTTTAGCGGCCCCCAAACCATGCAAGAGGTGTTTGCCATTGCGGCTAAAGGCCATTCTTGGCAAGGGGAAATCGAGATGCTCGATTGTCGGGGTTGTGTGAAGCAGATTGCCTTACGGGCTGATGCGATTAAGGATGTTAATGGTGAGGTCGTGGGCACGATCGCAATTCATACCGATATTACAGAACGCAAGCAGGCAGAAGCTGAGTTGCGGCGTTCCTACTATCGCGCTGAATTACTCAAGCAAATTACGACAGAAATCCGTTCCTCACTGGATTTGGATCAGATCTTCCATACCACAGTGATGCAAGTTGGGAAAGCCTTGCAGGTCAATCGCTGCATGATTCTTCTGTATGAAAAAGAACTACAACCCAAGTTATCTTTAGCGGCTGAGTATTTAGAACCGGGGTACTCCTCGATGGGGGCTTTTGACGTGCCAGTGGAGGGGAATCCTCATACTCAGCGGGTGCTGGCAACGGATCAAGCGATCGCATCAGCTAATGTGTATGCTGAACCGCTCTTAGAACCTGTTGTACATCTATCGCGAGCGATGGATCTCAAATCGATGGTGGCCATTCGCATCTCCTATCAAGGTCAACCGAATGGTATTCTCGGTCTTCATCAGTGTGATTCCTACCGGGATTGGGAAAGTAGTGAAATTGAACTCCTGGAATCGGTTGCAGCTCAAGTGGGTATCGCCCTATCTCAAGCTCACCTGCTAGAAAAAGAAAAACGTACAGCAGCTAAGCTAGCAGAACAAAACTTGGCCTTACAGTTATCCGAAGCGCGGGCGAACAGCAAAGCCAAAGAGTTAGAGCAAGCACTGCACGACTTACAGCGTACTCAAGCTCAGTTGGTGCAGACTGAAAAAATGTCCAGTTTAGGGCAGTTAGTGGCTGGTGTAGCTCACGAAATTAACAATCCTGTGAGCTTTATCATCGGCAATATTAGCTATGCTTGTGACTACATTCAGGACTTACTAAAAGTCGTGACCTTATATCGGCAGCACTATCCCCAACCCCCTGAGGTCATTCAATCTGAACTGCAAGCGATCGAGGTAGATTTCTTGATCAAAGACCTTCCAAAATTGCTGAAGTCGATGAAGGTTGGTGCTGACCGCATCAATCAGATTGTATTGTCCCTGCGGAACTTCTCTAGAAGTGACGAAGGGGAAATGAAGGCGGTAGACATTCACGAAGGCATTGATAACACTCTTCTGATTTTGCGGCATCGCTTGAAAGCCCAGGGAGGAAACCTGGAAATTAAGGTCATCAAAGAGTATGGTTCGCTGCCACTTGTAGAGTGTTATGCAGGGCAGTTGAACCAAGTATTTATGAATTTGCTGAGTAATGCGATTGATGCTCTAGAGAGTACAAGGAGTGAAGAGAAGAGAAGAAATTCTCAGACTAACTTTGAAACACCTGAACAAATCAATCATTCCCCTGTTTACTCACCAACCCTCAAGATTTCTACGCTAGTTAATAGCGCTAACCGAGTGGCAATCTGTATTCAAGATAATGGACTCGGCATGACTGAAGAGGTAAAGAAAAAGGTATTTAACCCTTTTTTTACGACGAAACCCATAGGTAAAGGCACTGGTTTAGGTCTTTCAATTAGCTATCAAATTGTAGTGGAAAAACATGGTGGAGAATTGCAGTGTTTTTCCGCACCGAGGCAGGGAACTAAGTTTATTATTGAGATTCCTATCAGACAAAATTATCACTAAAATTGCAGAATTTTTTAGCCCTTTAAAAAAATCAATGTTCTATTACAAAAACCTTCGGTTTGGGGAGTCGGGAGTCGGGAATCGGGGGAATACTTTAGTCATGGGTTTAAAGCCAACGGAATAAATAAAAACGTTTGGAGAAAGAATACAAAGAAGGGAACCCTTGAATCGGGAATCGGGAGTGGTAAATTAATCGACTCCCTACTCACGACTCCCCACTCCCTTCCCTTGTCTTCTGTATCCACTAGGTTTGACCGCAACTGAGTATGAAGTAGGGGAGATAGGTTAATTCATCACTCAAATAGCGAAAATCACCGTTAGAGCTAGAAAAAAGAAATCTATGGGAGTGTGCTAGAGCCTAGCCCTAATAACTTCTATTCCTTCAGGATAATCACCCAGGAAGCAAGTTTATCTCTTGGGAACGATCCCCTACAGAGCTTGAAGACCAGACAATAACCCTATCCACTACAACATCTTTAGAAAATAGGGAACAGGGAATAGGGAATAGGGGAAGAAGGTTTTTCATCACAATGTTCGTGAGCGCAGCTCATGGTGTCTGTCTTGAAAATAGGGAACTCCTTAACGGTGAACGCCTTAACAGGGGAAGCCGGTTTTTCCTCCTGGGTTTTGTACGAAGTTCATGAATGTCTCTGGAAAAGGTTAGGGGTCTTATGGCAAGCTCAATTGAATTTAAGTTATTTGCTCCTTACAACAAAGGAGCCTCATTGAAGGGAAATTTCTCCAACTGGGAAGAAATCCCAATGGAGAAAAGTGAGGATGGTTATTTCCGGACTACGGTCGATCTTGAAGATGGAGTTTACCAGTATAAATTCCGCGTCCAGTCCAATTCCTGGTTCTTTGAACCCGAGCAATGGGTAGAGATTACTGACCCCTACGCTACTGATATTGATAATCCTACCCAAAACGGTGTTGTACGGATTAAAGATGGTGAAAAGATTGTCGATACCTATGTTTGGCAGCACGACGACAAACCCCTACCTGCAGATCATGAGCTAGTCATCTATGAAGTGCACGTCGCTGACTTTTCTGGCGGTGAGGATGACCCCTATGCAAGAGGCAAGTACAAGCATGTTGTTGAAAAATTAGATTACCTTTGTGAATTGGGTATCAATGCCATTGAGCTGATGCCGCTGAAAGAGTATCCCGGAGATTATAGCTGGGGCTACAACCCCCGCTACTTTTTTGCTACCGAGTCCAGCTATGGTACAACAGAGGGGCTGAAACACTTGGTTGATGAGTGTCATGCTCGTGGCATTCGCGTCATTATTGACGGGATTTACAACCACTCAGAATCTGAAAGCCCTCTCACCCAAATTGACCACGACTATTGGTACCACCACTCTCCTCGTGACCCTGATAATAACTGGGGGCCAGAGTTTAATTACGAACACTATGACGAAAAGCTAGATGTCAAGCCAGCATGGCAATTTATCGGTGATACTGTACGCTTCTGGATTCAGGAATATCATATCGATGGGATTCGCTACGATGCGGCACGGCAAATTGCTAACTATGACTTCATGCACTGGATTGTCGAGGAAGCTAAAAAAACAGCTAGCATGAAGCCGTTTTACAGCATTGCCGAACATATACCAGAAACCACCAGCATCACCAATTTCGATGGCCCAATGGATGCCTGCTGGCACGACAGTTTCCGTCATGTGGTTACTGTACATATTTGCGGTGATACGTTTGATTTAGAGCAGCTTAAAGATGTGATCGATTGCAAACGGCAAGGCTTCATGGGGGCTAGCAATGTAGTCAATTACCTAACCAATCACGACCACAACCACATCCTGGCAGAACTAGCCGATCGCGATATCTTTGATGAAGAGGCATTCAAGCGAGCTAAGTTAGGAGCTGTCATACTGATGACGGCTGTTGGTGTACCTCTGATTTGGATGGGAGAAGAGTTTGGGGAGTACAAGTACAAAACGATCGAGCAAGCCAAAATCGAATGGCCTTTGTTAGGTAATGACCTCAATCGCAGCTTGTTTGAATATTACAAGGGTTTGATTAATCTACGTAAACAAAATCAAGCACTCTACACCGAGAATATTAACTTCTTCTATGAAGATGCAGAATCTCAAGTTCTCGCTTACGTTCGTTGGAATGATGAAGGTTCTCGTATCGTTGTAGTTGCCAATTTTTCAGAGAATTTCTTAGGGGGTTATACCATTCCCAATTTCCCGGAAAATGGCACTTGGCACGAGTGGACGGGTAATTATGATGTGGAATCTGGGGATAACAACATCATGATTGATCTGGGAGGGTACGAAGCGAAGGTATTCGTCTGGCAGTAAGGAAATAGATTAGTTTTCTATTGCTGACACAGGTATAGGGGCATGATACCCAAGCCCCTACTGTAGGGTGTACACAATTGAGTATCCGCTAAATTTGCTACAAATCCGATTACACGGAGAAGTAGAAAAAGATGTAACAGGAATTTTTGAAATGGGTATTAGTCTTCAGGAAAACAAAAGCAACTAAAAAAAGACATTACTGAGTCAATTGAGCCTTAAGTCATTACTACAATCTTAAATGGGATAGCTAACTAGATTATACGAAGTTGCGTTCAAAGATAGTAGTCGAGCTCGACACTCCAGACGCTCCGGACGCGGGGATGTGGAGAAAATGAATGTGCTACATATAAGTGCAACTTGGT
>JBFLZA010000521.1:0-6751 GCA_040756535.1 Cyanobacteriota bacterium | reverse complement strand
TGAACCCCATTGCGACGATACGCCCGTTTTTTGTCATGCAAATCGATCGCTACACTACTTGCTGCAATCTCTGCCACCAGTTCCGGTGCCCCCACAATATAATCATCCTCGCTGAGTCTTGCCTGCCCACCACAATTTTCGTTAATCAACAACACAGCATCGGGTTGAGGTTCGTTGTCCAAATCTAAACGAATGGTGGGTTCAATCCCCAACTCAATACCAGGCGTAGACATCTTGTAAGTCCATAGCCAACCCGTGAGATTTCCATGAGGTTCAGCATGACTTCTAAAACGCAGTGCAGCAGCGGCGTAAACCACTCCTTCAATTAATTCAGCTTTCTTTAGAGAAAGCATAGCGTTGTAACGGCGCTCAAATTCATAGCGATTTAAGCGATCGCCACTTTCAAGCGGTGGAATAGGTAAAAACTTTTGCTGGGAGGGAGTTTTAACCATAGATTGCTCCTTTGAACAACTTGTCAATGTCTCCATCCTTAGATGGTATCCGCTATTTTCTCAAGCCATTCGTTACAGAAGTCGTCGCTTTCCCAGCGATCGATTTAGGCTGATGTAATGTTGAAGTACAGCAGTTCACTCAAGTTGCTGGTTGAGGTGAGGGATGGGCAATCGCACCATAATGAAGACAAGTCTATTTGCAGAGTTAGAGCAAGTCACCGCCGACTTACACCAAGTAAATCCTTGGGCAGGACTTTTGCGCTTTAGCGTACTCGGTTCGATGTTTCTCAGCTTGGTGATATTAGCTTGGTCAACCTCAAATGAACTCGTGTTTTGGAGTGCAACAACACTGGCAGGACTATTTTACGCCTTCTGGCTCGTCTGCACTCATGATACGGTGCATCAGACGTTGACGGAATGGACGTGGTTCGATACCGTTATGCCCCGATTGATGAGTTGGCCGATGCTGTGGCCTTACGGTATCTATGCAGAACTACACCGTTTACATCATGGCTGGAACGGGATTGACTTGCGAGACCCGGAACGAGTGCAATGGACAGAGCAAGAGTACCAGCAAGCTTCCCCTTTCCTGCAATGGTACGTGCGTCATCAGTGGGGCTGCGATATTTTCCTGCTGGGGGGAATCGGGCTGATTATTAAAACATTTATTAAGGCTGTGCGCTTCCAGAAGTTAGTGCCTCGCCTGCGCTTTCAACTGCTACTTGATGTTACAGGTATGCTGCTAGTGCATGGTGTGTTGCTGACTTTTGCGATCGCTCAAGGGAAACTGCTGCACTATTTATTATTTTGGTTGATTCTGGAGCGGCTCATTGGAGTGGTGGTACAAACCAGAGACCACTTGGAACACTATGCACTTTGGGGGAAGTTTACAAGACACCAACTAACCCAGCTTTATGCTTCTCGTAATCTCCAGACAAGTTCCTTGGTGGGATGGTTAATGGGAGGTCTAAATTATCATGCTGCCCATCATGCTTTTCCTGGTATTCCCTTTAATCAACTTCCACAAGCCTTTCAACGGATTCAAGGGGTATTGCAACAGCATAATCTTCCCCTTATGCAATTGGATGAAGGTTACCTCAAGTCAAGCTACGGGTTGAGTCATCATCCCTCATTAATTGGTACAGTTAACCCGTCTGAAGCAACAGGTCGTCATCAAATGATTCCACTTAAGTAATTCTATGAATTTAGCTTATGTAGCGTGGGCTTTCATTAAGCAACGATAACATCAGCTTTTCCACCTTTATAGCTTTTGCCCACCCTACCCTTCTCCAGGATTGTTGAGAATGGTGCAAAATATCAGTATAGAAACTCTAAACGGACAGCCTGCCAGTATCCTTGGTTTAGCAGGACACCAGAATATGGATACATCCTGTCCAGCAATTGCGTTCGAGGCAGGCATTAATTATTTCTTTTTTTACGACCTCTCCCACGAAAACTTACTCAGGGGACTCAAGCCAATCGTGGCAAGTCATCGCGAGCAAGTATTGATAGCAACAGGTAGTGAGGAGCGCGATAAAGGCAGATTGCGGCAATCGCTGGAACAGGTGCGTCAATCCCTAGATGTTGATGTCGTGGATGTATTTTTTGTCGAGTATGTCACGCCTTCAGAGGACATTGCTCAGATTTGGGCTGTACTGGATGAACTTTGGAATTGGAAGGAAAGAGGGTTGATTCGCTACGTGGGGGTAACGACTCATAATCGTGTGATCGCTCTAGACTTGATTAAAAGCGATCGCATGGAAGTCCTGATGCACCGCTACAACATGGCGCATCGCAAGGCAGAAGCACAGGTTTTCCCAATGGCTCAACAGGCTGGAATTCCCGTTGTTGCGTTTACTTGCACTCGTTGGGGGCAACTTCTACAAGGACACCCGGATTGGCAAGGAGAGATTCCCACGGCGGCTGATTGTTATCGATATGCGCTACACCAAAAAGCCGTACACCTTGCTCTCACTGCACCCCAAACTCCAGCCCAATTAGAGGAAAATTTGAGTGTTTTGCACACTCCTGAACTCACCCCAGAAGCAGTAGCACGGTGGCAAGACTATGGGGCGTTGATTTATGGGGATGGGCAAGACGCTTTTGAGACTAGATGGCTTTAAGGGTGCGCTGACAGCAGTAATATGTTACTGAAAAGGCAGAAGCGATAGCTACCACCACTCCCTGAATGATAAGTAACGCAGAAGCTGTTTCTAGTTCCGCTTAAGCAGCAGTTATACTATAGAAGCTGTTGCTAGATCCGCACAAGCTGTTGCTAGATCCGCACAAGTTGTTGCTAGATTCGCACAAGCTGTTGCTAGTTCCGCACAAGTTGTCGCTAGTTCCGCACAAGTTGTCGCTAGTTCCGCACAAGTTGTCGCTAGTTCCGCACAAGTTGTCGCTAGTTCCGCAGAAGCTGTTGCTAGTTCCGCACAAGTTGTCGCGACGATTACTGAAGCCTTTCTACTAGAAAACCGTAAAATTACCTAAAAATCTGATTATAACTCTAGAAATCTTTGTGGATTTTACTGAAGCGGAATGCCCCTTGCATAGGACAAACTAATTCTATAACCACTTGTGTTCAGGAGTGCATCTATGACCCGGAAAAAACGTACATCCCGCATTCTGGAAAAAGCTGAGATCAGATCGGCTGGACTCAAAGCGATCGATCCAACCCTAGATTTTGGGGATGTTCGTAACTTAAATAATATGGCACAACTGATAGAGCAATTACGCACTAAGATAGATGCCTATAATACCGCTCTAGCTGTAATTGACTCGTCCAAAACTGAAATTGAAGAATTGGAAAAAAATTTAAGCGATATCACTGAGAAAATGCTAATTGGAGTCGCTTTTCAATACGGCAAAGATAGCCGTGAATATCAGATGGCAGGAGGAGTTCGCAAAAGCGATCGCATCCGCAAACTTAGGGCGAGTCGTGCGAAAGCTGCGGCAGAGGAACTCTCGAAAGAGAATGCTCAGACGGCGTAGTCGGTTAATGCACATTTAAATTGAGTAGCACTGAAGACTAAAAGATAACAGTAGGGTGGGCATTGCTCACCCTATATGCTATTGACAATGTCGTTGCGAACTTTCTACTTTTGAGGCTTCAAGGCCTCAAATTTAACTTGGCGATGCTTCATTATAAACTACTCAATAAAGTTTAATAATGTCTCGGTATCAAGTCGCTACAAGCAGTTGAGTAAGAGTTAGGCAGAGCATAGATGGGTCGTTTCAACGCAAGGTATCGACAAAGAAATTTTGGTATTCATGAACACGAGAAGATGCCACTAGACTTTGGCAAAATTCAAGATTATGACGGCGAAAGAGGTTTTGGGTCTGTTAGTCGCACGATTTCTGGTCGTCCTAGTGAAAGAATTTTCTTCCACATCACCAAGATTAGGTACAAATATAGAGATTTAGCACGCAGGCTAGACAACGGTTATTCTTCTGAGATCGGCTTCTGGTACAACATAGAAACTACGGATAAAGGTAAACAAGTAAGTGAGCTTTGGATGACAGCAGAAGAAATACCTTCTGCACAGCGCGATGAACTGATTTCTTATATTGAAAGTATCTGGCGTAATACTCAAACCAATATTTCACCTAGGCTAGACAGCCTAACACTGAAATTGGTCGATCAGGCACATCGGGATCAGTTATATCAAGAACAAGCAGATCGTATTCGCCAGCAACGTGAAGCAGAGATAGAGAAAGCTCGTTTAGAGGCGGAGAAGCAACAGCAAGAGGAAAGTGAACGCGCTCGTCGGGACGCAGAGAAGCAAGCTTTACTCCAGAGCCTGAAGAAGAAGAAAGCATTCTTTTTGATGAACCAGATGGCGAACAGAGCCAAAGTCGTACCCTCCAATCTGTGATTGACGACTACCGACGCGACCCAAATTACTACAAAAAAATTCGTGCCTTGATGATGGTACACTTTCGTGAAGACTGGGAGCGCATTGCTTTGGGTGGCTACAACAAAAACCCTCAAGAGATGCTATTTTACCGTCGCTCATTGCCAAGAGAGGGGCTTGATGGAACATATCTTGAATCTTTTGGTGAGAAGGTCATTGCTGACTTCTTATTTGAACACAATATCAACACCCCAGAAAGACTAGCCAAAGTCATTGATAGTCATGGCTGTGCTAGCGATGTCGAGCGGCGTTTCTTGGAGCTTGCACAGACATTTTATAAGTCCTATCTGGAACGTCTTCAGGCAACAGGCAAGGATGATTTTGATGGATTGATTGATGCAAAGAGCTGTAGAAATCATTGCATCAGGACAAACCGTATTTCGCCGTAAATCTGGCAGTGGCGATCTAAAGCGTCTTCGATACGTGTTCATTGATGAATATCAAGATTTCTCCGAACTTTTCCACCATTTAATACAAGCAGTTCGAGAACAAAATCCTCAAGCGCTCTTTTTCTGCGTTGGTGATGACTGGCAAGCAATCAATGGTTTTGCTGGATCTGACCTTCGCTTTTATCAGGATTTCGCACAATATTTTCAGCCTTCACGCAAACTCAACATATCCACCAATTACCGTTCAGCGACTTCGATAGTCGATATCGGCAATACGTTGATGCAGGGATTTGGTAATCCTGCCCATGCTCATAAGAGCATATCAGGAATGGTTGAAATTGCTGACCTGGGAACTTTTAAGCCAACCCAAAAGGAGTTAGAGGAGCATCCGGGAGATAGCTTAACACCTGCCGTATTGCGTTTAGTGGACAAGGCTATTAAAAACGGCAAAGACATAGTTTTGCTTAGCCGAAAGAATAGTTTGCCCTGGTACGTGAATTACGGAGAGCGACGGAATAAGTCGAGAGATGGCGCACTCGATAGTTTTCTACAACAAGTGCGCTCCTACCTACCTGAAAACTTAAAGCACAAGGTAACTATATCGACAGCTCACAAGTACAAAGGGCTGGAAAAAAAGGTTGTCACTATACTTGATGCTGTCCCTCGTTGTTATCCTTTACTCCATCCCGGCTTGATGTTTACTCGTGTTTTTGGTGATAGCATTGAGCGGGTGGTTGACGAGGAGCGCCGTCTTTTCTAAGTTGCATTAACTCGTGCAGTGGAGCATTTGTTCATCCTCACTGAAACGAACAGCGTATCGCCTTTCCTTGAAGAATTGAGCAGCAGAAAAACAATCCCCTCACTGAACTGGTCTGATTACCCGCCTTTCGTCGGCTGCCTCGTCCCGTCGCGGCTCATCGGCGGCTTTTATGCCCAACAGACGGAGGAAGGCAAAACTGAGCGCAACGACCGCCTGCTTGCCGTCGCCGCCAACTCCCGTAACCATCGCGACGTGCGGACGCTAGACGACCTAAACCAGAACCTTATCCACGAGATCGAACACTTCTTTGTGTCGTACAACACCGCCAAGGGCAAAACGTTCGAGCCGCAAGGTCGTTTCGGCCCAGACCAAGCTCGTCGGCTGGTTATTGAAGGGGCGGAGCGTTTTCACGAGCATTAGGGGTAAACGAATAGTACTTACAAAAGCGCAAGCCTGATTGAATTTAGAAGCAATTTTTGGCTGCTTGACTGACACAAATGTTAACAAGGCATGGAAAACATCGTCCATTGGAGCAATTGCAGTTTCCTCTCCTAGGGATGAGGGTGAGGGGAGCAAATTAAAAGAAAACTTAAACTTAATAAAGTAGTTTATGTTACAAAAATGGCGCATCCCATTCAGCTACCAGAACGCTCATTGGGCTCCACACCCACGCTCGCTACTATAGCCTCGCTCTGTCTTGCTCTGCTCTCCATTGCTTCTGCCGCAATTTTCATCAAATTCAGCGAACAGGAAATTAGTCCCTACGCTACAGCATTCAACCGTTTTTGGATTACCACAGTCATTTTAGGATTGTGGAGCGGTGTCATCGCAGTACGCCGACAACAGGAGGACAGCGAAATGCCCCAATCATCCCCTTATACAGGAGCGATGATCGGACAATTATTTCTGGTAGGGCTGTTTTTAGCTGCCGACCTGATTCTCTGGGCATGGTCACTAACACAAACTAGCGTGGCTAACGCAACGTTACTGGCAAACCTCACGCCAGTATTCTCCTGTTTAGGTGGATGGTTGGTCTGTCGCAGACGCTTTGATCAGCAATTTCTGCTTGGGATGGTCATTGCGATCGCTGCCATTTTTGCAATTGGATTGAATGATTGTCAAATTGCTAGTGGCAAATTCCTGGGAGATATTGCTGCTTTAATGGCTGCTTTGTGTTTTAGTGTCTATCTGTCGGTACTGGAACGACTCCAAAGTCAGTTAGGGGCTACAAAGATT
>JBFLZA010000520.1:0-6777 GCA_040756535.1 Cyanobacteriota bacterium | reverse complement strand
TTGGAACGAGTAAAACGCAGGTAGGTAGATAGATAAAACCTAGCTAGCAACTGACTTACTCATCCTTTTACTCAGCCATATCTACACCCTGAGATGACATCTTTACGGATTCTGAATATCCATACTGTATTGATAGGGAAGGCATTGGATAGCCTTCATCAGCAGGTGAATCTAATTCAACCTCAATTGTGAGGTTCGCTAATGGGTAATAGATGATTGGTTCAACACCATTAGCTATTGCCCCTGCTCAGACTCAAAGAGTTATGTTTATTCTCAACGCTTGGTCTGAGTTAATCTCCAGATTGTTCAAGAGATTAATTCTCCATCCTGCAACTATCAGCCGGAAAAAATCGATAGTTCTTGTTGTATACGGTCTACCCCAAAACCTTAAAATTTACCATCAAAGGTTGAGCTTTTCAATTGTTTCATGTAAAACCTGGCTCGATTGCTGTAGCTGCTGTTTTTCTGTGGGAGTGAGCGTAAGATTCAAAACTCGGCTTACCCCTTGACGATTCACCACCGCAGGCAGGCTCAGACAAACATCTTCAATTCCCTCAAATCCATTCATCAGTGTACTAACTGTCAGTACCCGGTTTTGATTGCGTAAAATTGCCTGAACAATCTGAGTTACTCCTAACCCAATGGCGTAGCTAGTCGCTCCTTTACGCTGAATCACCTCATAAGCCGCATTCTTAACCTGTTCAAAAATTTGTTTAATATCATCAGCCGCTTTTAACTGACTACTATTTTCTTCAAAGAGGTGCATTCCCGATATATTGACCTTGCTCCAAACCGGAACTTCACTATCACCATGTTCCCCAATGATATAGGCGTGGAAGCTACGGGGGTCAAGTTGAAATCTTTCTGCTAATAGATAGCGGAAACGAGCGGTATCCAGCACTGTCCCCGAACCTATTACGCTAGAGGGTGGCAACCCGGATAACTTAAGCGAAACATAGGTCATGATGTCTACTGGGTTGGTAACAATCAGTAAAACGGATTGGGAACAACACTTGACGACTTGTGGAATTAAACCTTTGAATATCTCTACATTGCGATGTACTAGCTCTAAACGAGTTTCTCCGGGCTTTTGCTTGGCTCCAGCCGTAATAATGACAATATCTGCGTCTTCACCATCTGCTAACGTCCCTACACGAACTGTAGTCGGTTCAACAAAGGGTAACCCGTGAGACAAATCCATCACTTCCCCTTCGAGTTTTTCGGTGTTGACATCAACAATCACCATTTCCTCTAAGGTGTTTTGAATCAACATCGAGTAAGCACAGGCCATGCCAACCTGTCCCGCACCAACAATGACGCCTTTCCGAGGACGGCGATTGGGTATCGACTCTTGAGTTTTATCGGGGAAGCTGGTAAAGAGGGATTCAATCATGAGGTTCTTCGCCTAAACGTTTGCAGGTTCACCGACAAAAATGGGTATAGCCCAGCTCACTCTTATCTGACTACCACTCGCGATCGCATCTTGATA
Organism: Cyanobacteriota bacterium; assembly: GCA_040756535.1. Classification (GTDB taxonomy): domain Bacteria; phylum Cyanobacteriota; class Cyanobacteriia; order Cyanobacteriales; family Coleofasciculaceae; genus JBFLZA01. Next base: position 5,288 of record JBFLZA010000520.1, on the reverse strand, counting down.
AAGGTGGACTTTAAAAAAAGGTATTCTCTCGCTATTCTATGAATCAGACTCTTGTGTATCCCGGTAGGCACGAATCATTGCCTGGGTGCCCTGTTCGCTACCTATACCGCTATCCATATCTTTGACAAGTTTAAATAAGCGATCGGCAAGTTCCAATCCGGGCAATTCTTGACCAGACGACTCTATACTTTCCTTCACCAACCTCAAATCTTTGAGGATGTGCTTAATCATGAAACCGGGTTGGAAATCAGACTCGATGATTTTCGGTCCCAAGTTGGACAGCGCCCACGACCCAGCCGCCCCCGTACTGCAAACCTCAACCACTAAATTAGGGTCAATTCCCTGCTGCTGGGCCAGTTGCATCGCCTCACATAGCCCTACCATGTGGAGAGCAGCAAGTACTTGGTTGCAGAGTTTCACCGCTTGCCCGCTACCAACAGGCCCGCAAAGGCGAATGGTTTTGCCCAAAACTTCTAGCAGGGGTTTGCTCTCCTCAAAGTCTCTGAGTTCACCTCCCACCATAATCGTTAGGGTGCCATTTTTCGCCCCAATGTCTCCTCCCGAAATGGGTGCATCGAGAAAGCGTAGATGGTGCTTCTTGAGTTCACCTCCAATTTTCCGCGCTGCATCGGGGCCAATGGTACTGGTATCAATGACTAAAGTGTGGGGTTTAGCAGACTCGGCAACTCCTCCGCTTCCCAGGATGACTTCTTCAACATCGGGAACATCACCAACGCAAGAAAAGATTACATCTGCTGCTTCAACAGCTTCGCGAATAGAGGAGATCACTGCCACACCCGCACGCAACGCTATTTCGACGCTAGGACGATTGAAGGTACGATTCCAGGCTTTGACAGAGTAACCCCCTCGCGCCAAATTTGCCGCCATGTAGCCACCCATAACACCGAGTCCGAGAAAGGCAACTTTTTGGTTCATTCGCTGATTTCTCCAGTGGTAACTTGCTCTAAGAACTGTTGAAATTCTTCCACAGAGTTGATTGCGATCGCTCTTCTAAAAATTGCCTTCAGTACAGAAGAATCCCCTATTGCATTGATGACTTCAGCAATCGAGCTTGGCACTTCCCCAAAACGTATCTCTAGGATTTCAAACACATCCTCTCGTCCCTTTTGGAGAATTCCTTGTACAATCCCTTGCTCAATCCCTTGCTCAATCCCTTGCTCAATCCCTTGCTGACGACCTTCTTCAATTGCTATGCGTTCAATACTGGTTACGTACCGCATTCTCATTGCCTCCTCATAACTTCTCAGTTGTTCTTTAAAACCGCGTGATAACTCTTCTGGCAACACCATTATCCAGTCGATGAAGCGGAATAACTCCAGAATGTCTTCCCGCGTTAACCCTCGTTCATACAGTCCTCTGACTAATCTCAATTTCCACTGTAGGCGATTGTCGGGGTCTCGCTGCGTTGCTTTGGTTTTCAGGTGTGCCATTACAACTACGCCGAACGGATTGGTGCTTTGCTCTAGGGTTTGCCACTGGGTTTCGTAGTCTAATAGCTTCACGATAGGAAACTCTAAACTAATGCGACATCCGGCAATTTCATAGCCATAGCGTGAGGGTCGCCAATTGGTTTCTTCATCGGCTAATACCGCTAAACTGATGACTCGCTGTTTGTGGCGGTCAAACAAGCGGTAATTGTAGGTATACATCCTCTCGGCAAATTCGCGTTCGTATTGCCCTTGGACTTCTACATGGACTAGTACCCAAATTTGTTCGCCTTCCAGTAGCCAAACTTTGGCGACTTTATCGACCAAACGCCGCCCAATTTCTGCGTCGGGTTCTAGCTGTTGCAGTTCGGTGTCGAGAAATTCGTAGGGTTGCGTCCAATCAATGGCGGCATGGGCAAGGGGGAAAAAGAATTCCAAGAAGCGGGGAAAATAGAGTTCGATAACTTCTTTCCAAGGGCTGTCGTAGTCGGTTCGTTGCTCAGTCATCCAAGTCTCAATTTCTGACATTGGATGTTGATATTAGGCGATCGCACTCTATAAACTAACAGCAGATTGACCTGGATTTTTAACAAAAACTGAAGTATAATAACCGAATTTTTGTGAACCGATACATTACTCAAAAAATAAGCGATCGCACTTTCAGCTTGTAGTGAGTTGAATGAGGTGCGATCGTACTTTTGGTTAACTTAATGTGCTTGTCTAGTTACTAAAGCTGATAGAGCAGCTTCGATGAAACAAAATAATCATGCCATTTGATAATACCTGCAAATACCTTTCAGAAACCTACCCTGATAGCTTCGTGAATTGGTTATTTGGCACGGCTCCTGAATCAATAGAAGTCTTGAAAACAGAATTGAGTCTTGAGCCAATTCGTGCCGATTTTGTCGCGCACTTACCCGAAGAGCAACGGCTTTTGCATATAGAATTTCAAGTCAAAGGAGAAACAGACCCACCTTTATCACTGCGGATGCTGGATTATTGGGTACGGCTGCACCGCAGCTATCGACTCCCAGTAACGCAATTCTTAGTAATGCTCAAATACTCAAGTGCTGCTGCCGAAGTGGAGGATGAGTTTTTCCTTGAACAGACACGGCATCGCTATAATGTGGTGCGGCTGTGGGAACAAGACCCAGAGCCATTGCTACAAGATACTGCACTGTTGCCGATGGCGGTTCTTTGTGCGGCTGAGAACTCAGAACAATTGCTCGGTCGAGTCGCAGAGGAGGTCGGTAAGATAGAAGTACCAGAACAGCGACAGGTGATTTCCAACTGTACCCAGCTACTGGCGGGTTTAAGGTTTAGCAAGGATTTAATTCGCCAACTTTTTTCTGGAGGAATTATGCGGGAATCTGTTATTTACCAAGAAATTTTAGAAGAAGGACGCGAAGAAGGGAAGCGGGAAGAGGCACTAGGATACACCATGCGCCTACTGAGGCGTTGGCTTGGGACAGTGGAGCCTGAATTAGAAGCACAAATTCGAGAGCTAACGAAGCAGGAACTAGAAGATTTGGGTGAGGCTCTGTTGGATTTCTCTGAACCCGCCGATCTCACTGCTTGGTTAGAGTCCTGTCAAGATTCTCGTCAAGATTAACGACAAAGCGGTGTTAGCCTTAGGCGGCATACGGCGACCTTCAAGGAGCCAAGACTTTATCGATTCTGATATTGGATGCTGATATTAGGCGAGCGCACTCTATAAACTAACAGCATGTTGCTCTTGACTGACGGGGTGACAAGCCTTCAGCCTGCTTGTCACCCCGTCAGTGTCCTTTGAGTTTTAAGTTGTTACTTTGGCAAGATTTCTGGGAATTCTATAACTGTAGACTCTAAGATTTGTCAGTCAAGCAGGTTTTAAGAGTATATTAAGCCTTTTTCGTAGGTTATTTAGTGCAATATGCTGAATTTTGCAATTTTAAGGAAGACAGGGAAAGGGTGGGAATTTGAAAGTGAGCAGGTTTTAGAAGATTTTACTTGGGCTAATTTAAAACAACTTTTAGGATTAACGCCACTAAAGCGACAGTATGCTGTTAAAGGCCAAATTTGTGACATTTTAGCCGTAGATGAGAATAAGCGATTAGTAGTGTTGGAGTTGAAAAACAGCGAAGATAGATATATTATCCAGCAGTTGACCCGTTATTATGATGCTTTGCTAGAGGAGAAACCCTTTAATGAAGTAGTGGATTATACACAATCTATAAAATTAATTGCAATTACACCAAAGATACATAGAGATAATCTGATCGATAGGAAGTACCATCATCTCTCTATCCAATTCTTACAATCTGAAGTAGTTGTCTCTGGAGAAAGGTTTTATCTACAGCTAAAAGACATAGATACAGAGAAGCTTTTCCATCTAGAAATACGTCATCAAGACAAAGATAGTACAGAAAGGCTACCTACCCCTCCCAAATTACTCCAGAAGCGTTTAAGTTCCTGTCCCCCTGAGCAACTAAAAGTAATTATGGAGATTCGTAATCAGATTCTCAGCTTCGATAAGCGGATGGAAGAAATATCTACTGCTGGCAGTATTAAATATGGAAACGGGAAGAGTAAAACGAGTAAATTCTGTGCTGAGTTCTGCTCTGATAGCAAAGGGAAATTATTAGTATTTCTATGGATACCTTTTAAAGCTGGCGCAAGTCAAAAAGTTGGTAGAGCTAAAATGGGTATAAATTACGAAACTGGTAACGCCTTAATAGAGAGTTATGTTTCAAAAGGAATCCGTACCAAAAATCTACCTTTTAATAAGGATACAGCAACCAGCATAGAAAAAATAAAAAACAAAATTGATAACTCTGAAATACTAACTTATGAAGAGTTTAAACTTTTTGATAGATATACATACAATTATAGATTTATATACTGCTCTATAAATGAGATGGTTGATACAGCTTTAAAATACTGGCTAAAAAGGCTTTAAGTTCAGCTAGGGCAATTCCTCCATAACTCAAAATGGCGATCCCTCTGAATCGTTAGGGTTACTGGTTGTGCGATCGCGGAAAACGCACAGATTCCCAGTAGCACCCATAGCTTACCTAGTCGTCCTCTGATTGCGATCGCCTCGGAGCAAATTCATCTGGCAAATCCTCAATTGAAATCTTCAACTCCCTACAAAGTGCCTTAATTTGCCTAACACTGGGTCTAGCTTCTGTTTCGCCAGTTTCCCAACGTTGATAGGTGCGAACCGGAATTCCGCATCGCCTAGCTAGTTCCTCCTGAGTTAAGCCAGCACGCTCCCTCAATTGTCTTAACGTTGATTCACCTTCTTTCGCTTGTTTTTCTTCGATCATGAAAACACGTTACGGCAATCTGCCACGACAGCTTGACGTAAGCTGATTGATGTGGGAGTATGACGTGTAGATAAACAACAATGGGCAAGCAACTATCAAGCCGCCTTTAAGCTGGTTACTGCTGCCTATTCCTAAGTGTCTTATATAAACGTCACTCTACCAATAAATAGCAAGTGGCTAATAGTTGCCAACTTTGCAGTGCCTTTTGGTGAAGTGATTGGTTCAATCTGCCAGTCAGTCGCCCACAGAATGGAATTCTGGGGCTATACAACCAAAGCCTGCCTCCGCAGGCTCAAGAAAATTCTGAATTTCAATAGTCCGCGCAGACGGACTTAGTTTGTGTAGCCGCAGGTTTCAACCTGTCGGCGATTGGCTTCCCCATCCATCTACTCAATCAAATACCCATGAAAAAATCCAAAGCGGCCGAAGCACTCCGAGTCGCGTCAGAAGTTGCTGCCATAAAAACCGCCCTCAAAAAACACGGCTACACCATCCGCAAACAAGCCAGACAAGCCGCTTGGATAATTACCCC
>JBFLZA010000519.1:0-6778 GCA_040756535.1 Cyanobacteriota bacterium | reverse complement strand
GATGAGACAATTATGGCTTTAAAGAGTAATTCCTACTAAAGTGTTACTTGACCCAAAACCTCTACCGTCAGGGTGGAGTATTGGAATAAGTGTGATCGCCCCTCGCTGTAGGTTAGATTGAGCCTGTCATATCATCGCTTGTGAATCAGTCGGTAACGTGAAACCAAACATGACTCGATCGAGTGATCATGTTAAACGGAAGGATACAAGGCGATCGCGGAATGTTCCGGTACAGCGCGCTTGTTAGGCAGTAATTAAGTATTAACTGAAAGCTATTATTATCGTTAAAAAAATCAGTGTTATTTTGAGACCATATTGTCGAAATGTTGTAGTTCTGTGATTTACTAGCTATTTCTAGTTTTAATTACTTTAATACTCATAGGGATTCTTAGGTTCTGGAATTGGTTTGAGCGACTTTGCTTGAATTGTCAGCTGACGCTTACCACCCAAATCCTCTGTAATCATTTGACCTTCAACTTCCAGCCAAGTATTCGGTGAGTAGCTTTGGCGGCTAGTAGTTAATTGAACGGGCAATCCCACTGGATAGGCATCTAAAGCGCAATGACCAATCACAAATCGCGTAATTGTTAAATATTGGTCAGGGAGTTCAGGTAAGTGAACCGCAAATCCTTGGACTTTGACCTTTTGACCTGTATACAAATCGGGTTCGGGTAAGGCAGCCAGGGTTCTCACCCAATCAATCAGTGATCGCTCGTCTGACCGAACTGAAGACCGGAATGCTTGAGGTTTAATGCGGCTTGAACTAAAAGAATCTGCAAGTTCTTGTTGAGTCGCAGCAGAAATTGTCAAAGGTCGAGGGGTTATTAGTAGACCCAAAAGGGCAGTTAATAGAAGCAGCCAGCTAGTCCAACCTGGGGGGAATAGCGTCAAATGCTGAACCTTGAGCATCGGCGTTTTTTGCTGTCGTAAGAGTCCCCAGAACTTAAAAACAGCAATCAATAACAGTACAAAACCAGTAACATTGCTCACCCAGAAGTATCTGGGGTGAACGAGCAAGCCGAGTTTCTCAGTCAGCCAATATTTCAACAGCAATATGCCCCAAGCAGCAATTGCTAAGACATCCAGCAAATCAGAAATAGGTGGCGATTTAGATTCTCGAATGGATTTTTTTATCATTGAGTTATGAATAGTTTAGATGAACTTGAAAAGTCATACTGCTTTAATAGCAATTTCTGGAAATAGCCGCTCATAAGACACGCCTACCGAAATAGATGACTGCTGGCTTTAAACAACCGCATTCCATTTGCGGTTACAAGTAGAGAACTTCCCATATCTGCTAAGACGGCAACTGCTAACCCCACAAAACCAAAAGTACCTAACAGCAAAAACAATCCCTTCGTTACCAGCGAAAGCACAACATTCTGTTGAATTACTGACACTGTTTGACGCGAGAGATCCACTACGTAGCCGAGTCGTCTTAGGTCACTGCCTACCAGCACCACATCGGCTGTCTCTAAAGCAATATCAATTCCGCCCACAGCAAAGCTGATATCCGCAGATGCGAGGGCGGGTGCATCGTTGATGCCATCCCCAACCATACCGACAACTCCAGAACGGCGAAGTTTTTCAATTTCATGGAGTTTATCTTCCGGTAGTAGTTCCGCTCGATACTCTAAGATACCCACCTGTTGTGCAATCTGCTGGGCAACGGTCGAGCGATCGCCAGTCAGCATCACCAACCGTTTCAGTCCAACCTGCTGTAATAATCGCACGGCTTCCGAAGCTTCCAACCGGAGTCCATCTGCCAAAGCCACGACTCCTAACAATCCCGCTTTAGTTCCCACAAGTACGGGGGTTTGACCTTGAGACTCCACAGTCGCCAACAGCGAGTCTGCTTCTAGTAATAGAGGCACGCCTTGCCCTGCAAACAAACGACGGTTGCCGACCAAGTAAGCTTGGTTGTCCAAATTAGCCAAAATCCCTTGTCCTGGCAAAGCCTTAAAGTTTTCAGGAGTCTGTAAATGTATTCCATTATCTTTAGCCTCAGCTACGATAGCTTTAGCCAAGGGATGTTCCGACTGCTGCTCCAAAGAAGCAGCAATCGCGATCACCTGCTTTGAACTCGTATCACCTAAGCCATAGACATTTTGAACTGCTGGCTTTCCTTGGGTGAGGGTTCCCGTTTTATCAAAGGCAAGGATATTCATTCGCCCAGCTGTCTCCAGAGCATCCCCCCCCTTGAACAAGACTCCGTGGCGGGTGGCAGCGCCAATAGCACTGACAATTGAAACAGGGGTGGAAATCACTAAGGAACAAGGACAGGCAATCACCAACATGACGAGTGCCCGATAAATCCAAACATTGAACGGTTGGGCGAAAGCTAATGGGGGAATTAAAGCAATGGCAACAGCTACTAAGAGTACAACTGGCGTATAGATAGCTGCAAAGCGATCCACCCATTGCTGTGTAGGTGCGCGGCTTCCTTGCGCTTGCTCAACCAGATGAATAATGCGCGAAACGGTAGTGTCGCTCGATCTATGAGTGACTTTGACTTCTAGAAAACCTGTTTGATTGAGCGTTCCGGCAAAGACGCGGGAGCCTATTTCTTTATCTTCTGGAATGGATTCTCCGGTAATTGGAGATTGGTCGATTGCTGAATTACCAGAAATAACAATTCCATCCAAAGCTATGCGCTGCCCCGGTCGAATTGTCAAAACCTCGCCAATCTGGATGTCTTCAACTGGAACAGTTACTTCCTGGTTGTTTCGCTTGACGGTAGCAATGGGCGGCGTCAAATCTATTAAGTCTCGAATGGCGTTGCGAGTGCGACCGAAGGTGAAACTCTGTAAGGTAGTACCAAGGGCAAACAAGAAAACCACCAGTGCCCCTTCAAACCAATCTCCTAAAATCGCGGCTCCAACTGCCGAAATCGTCATCAGCAGGTTCATATCTGCCTGACGCGACAAAAGAGCAAACCAACCTGCCCGTGCGATGGGCCATCCGGCTACCACCATGCCGATGCCATAAAAACCCCGCGCGATCCAAACTGATAGCGCTAACTGTTGAGCAAGCAATCCCAGCACTAACCCCAGCCCGGACAAAATCACGCCTTGTCCTCGACGATTGTTGAGCCAGAATTTCCAGCCCGTCAAATCTGACGAATGAGTTTTTTGGATGACTTGTGCCGATTGATTTTGAGAGTCAGAAGAGGAATTGTCAGGAGCGTAGGAGACGGGTACGGAGGAAGCCACATCAATGGTGTAGCCCAAGGCAGTAACACGCGAGCAAATGGCAGATTCATTCACCCGTTGGGAGTCGTAGGACACGTTTAGTCGTCCCGTAGCAAAGCTCACTGATGCCTCACCCACTCCCGACATCTGCTGCAAGCTCGCTTCAATCGTCTTGGCACAGCTGCCGCAGTCCATCCCGCCTATCTGTGCTTGTAGGGTTTGAGACGGAGCCTGTTCAACTTCAACGGTGTAACCTAAGGCAGTAATGCGCGAACGGATAGCAGATTCATTCACCTGTAGCGGGTCGTAGGACACATTCAACCGCCCCGTGGCAAAGCTCACTGATGTAGAAGCTACTCCAAGCAGATGCTTTAAGCTGGCTTCAATCGTCTTGGCACAGCTTGGGCAGTCCATCCCACCGATTTGTGCCTGTAGGGTGTGAAGAGAGGGAGCCGAGTTCATCTTTGGTTATTTATTAATACAAAATTTGCTTGAATTCGGTGAAAAAATCCTGGACTATCATGCAGGTAGCGACAGCCGGGTAAATTTACACGGCTGGACATCCTGGCTTAACATATCAGCCACTACTGATATGATAAACATATTAGCGCTTTGCGGATATTTAATGATTGTCAAAACTAAAACTACTGATCTGAAGGTCAAACTCTTTCGGGGACTTTCTGACCCCTCACGTCTAGCTATCCTCAAGGCGTTGTGTCCTGAACCGCTCACTGTTACGGAGATTGTGGCAGCAACAGGTCTTAGCCAATCGAATGCCTCCAACCATCTTGGGTGTCTGCGCTGTTGTGGGTTGGTTGTTTGCTCTCAACAGGGTCGTTATGTGCGTTATCAATTAAGCGATGAACGGGTAGCGATGTTGCTGCATCTGGCTGACGAATTGCTAGTAGAGGTGGCGAAGGGTGTAGATGAATGTACTCGCTACGACCCTTCGCAAACAGCTAAACCTGACTAATGCAAAAACTCTAGAGGTTTTATCGTTTATCAATTTTTTGATTTAGATTTCGATAGTTACAAAAAAGCTAATAAACTCACTCAATGTGAATAATATTTTTCATGCCTAACCAGGTGTAACGTTGGATTGCCTTAGGTAATCCAACGAGTACGATGAGAAAATAACCAACCCTAGGATTCCCATCTACATTTCAGATGTAAATACTTTACCCATATAAGTTAAAAAGAAGGTTGAAAGAATTATCCCTAAAAGAGTGGCAGTCGCATAGATGGGTAAGGAAAAGCCAGTAATCCCAGCTTCATAGCTGATTAGGTTAAAGGATAGGACTGGCAGTAGGCGCTCTGGAAAACCAGCCGAGATAAACTTCTCCCCGTCGCTTGGAAAAATAAATAGCTTTTCCAGTTAAAGCCTTAATAGTCGAACGCCCAAAAATGTACCTTATAAAATAAACGATTAAAATTCCTAGAAAGCCACCAAAGTATTGAATATTTTATGACTCATAACCACACGCAGCACGGACATCGTAAAAACATTCTTATGCTTTCAATTGATATTTTTTTAAATAGTTTTACTAATCTCTACTTTCTAGGAAATTTCACCTCCATTTCACTTCGGTATGAAAAACTGGGTAGTTAGCGCTAGTGAAGCTCTCTAAGAAATTTGTAGGAGCGACATGGCTAACCTTGAAAACAACTGATGCTGGGTACAGCTTTCTGCTCAAAATGTCAACATTCAAGCGCGACTCTGCTCTGTAGTAAATCCAGGACAATTTTAGCAATGAGAATCTCCAACAGTTCTCAACCTTCTGCATTACTTGGTTGTGTCTCTTTGGCAATGCTGCAACTATTGCTGCTAACTTCTCCCACCGCTGTGTTAGCTGGTGCTGGACACGATCACAGTGGTGCAAGTGAATTTCAAGGTGGAAGCGAACCAACTGGTTCTATCCAAGTCGAGGCAGAAACCGCCAAACGGTTAGGAATTAAAGTGGAGCCGGTCAAACGGCAGCAGTTGGCGATTGGCATAAAAACCACTGGGCAGATCGAAACCTTGCCTAGTAAAAAAGTAGAGGTGACTACGCCGATCACAGGGGCAAAAGTGGTTGAACTGTTGGTGGAACCTGGAACCTCCGTGACAGTGGGTCAACCCGTCGCTGTCTTATCCAGTCCTGACTTGGCTGAACTGCGCGTTACATCCCAGGAAAAACGAGCAGAGGCTCAAGCTGATTTGCAGCAAGCTCAAGCTAACTTAAAGCTAGCTCAACAAAACTATGAACGTTACTCACAAATAGCCACCGCTAAGATAGCAGAAGCACAGAGCCAGCTCGCATTTGCACAAGAACGATATGACAAGGACAATCAATTAGCGGTTGCAGGTGCCCTCCCGCGTCGCAACGCTCTCGAATCTCAAACCCAACTGGCTCAAGCCAAAGCTCAATTCACCGAAGTCAACAGTCGTCGGGATGTTATTGAAGCAGAAGCAGAACTCAAACGCGCTCAGTCATCTGTTGAGGTGGCTCAGACTCGTATCCGCCTTAGTGATGCCACCTATCAGACTCGGTTGCAACAAATAGGAACCCGCGCTAATGACAAGGGACTGGTAACGGTGACGGCTCCTATTTCTGGCACGGTGGCTGACCGAGAAGTTACCCTCGGTCAATCCTTCGAGGATGCAGGCGGCAAGCTGATGACAATTGTGAACGACAGTAGGGTTTTTGCTACGGCGAATATCTACGAAAAAGATTTAGACAAAGTAAAGACGGGTCAACGAGCGATCACAAAAGTTGCCAGTCTGCCTAACCGTGCCTTCAACGGACGGATTGCTGTGATTGGCTCGGTGGTGCAAGGGGAAACGCGGGTGGTGCCAGTGAAAGCAGAACTGGATAACTCTGGCTCAGAACTCAAACCAGGGATGTTTGCCCAACTAGAAGTCCTAACAGACCGGACACCGACAGCTATCTTAGCTATTCCTAGCGCAGCGGTGGTTGATGCTCTTGGCAAGAAACTGGTCTATGTCCAAAACGGCAATGCCTATCAGCCTGTTGAAGTCACGTTAGGTCAGACATCCGGGGACATCGTTGAGGTTAAGACTGGTTTATTTGAGGGGGATTTGATAGTTACCCAGCGTGTCCCTCAACTTTATGCCCAATCTCTGCGGGGGGGAAGCAAGACGGAAGCGGGCGGTGACGAGCATGGTGACGAGCATGGTGACGAGCATGGTGACGAGCATGGTGCAGAAAAGGCAACCACTTCTGCCTTGAGTGGATGGTCGTTGCCTTGGTGGTTAGTCATCCCAGCAGGGGGAGCGATCGCGGCTGGCACTTTCATAGCAGGTGCTTCCTGGGCTAGTCGTCGGACTCAGCGTCGGCTTCTGTCTGTGGGCAACTTAGACTACAACCCTCCTAGCAATGAAACAGAGCCTTATCTCAACAACTCCCAGCATCCGGCTGTGTCTCACTCGACGCATCGTGTTGAAGAGAATGACGAGCCTCAAAGACCACACTCTTAGCTGAACTATTATCCCCTTAACTAATAGCTAATACCTGAGATGCTAAGCGCTATTATCAAATGGGCGATCGCCCGACGCTGGCTAGTTATCCTTGGTACAATTGTCATCA
>JBFLZA010000518.1:0-6781 GCA_040756535.1 Cyanobacteriota bacterium | reverse complement strand
CTAAATCCCCCTTAAAAAGGGGGACTTTGAGCAGTATTGTTTCCCCCTTAAACAGGGAGACTTTGAGCAATATTGTTTCCCCCTTAAAAAAGGAGACTTTGAGCAATATTGTTCCCCCCTTAAAAAAGGAGACTTTGAGCAGTATTGTTTCCCCCTTAAACAGGGAGACTTTGAGTAATATTGTTCCCCCCTTTTTAAGGGGGGCTAGGGGGGATCGAGTCATGTCTAGCGATTTAGAGACACCCTCTGAGTCCTCTAGTGCCATACAAGTAGAAGTTCTTAGTGAGAAGTTGAGTTCTCTCACAAGGCGATCGCTTTCTGTATTATCTCAGTCATCCTCCAGGGAATCCAGAGTGTATCCCATCACGAAAGATGTGCCGGAATTCCCATCCTCTAACCCAACCCATCGGCGCAATGCCGCAAATTTCGACCCAACAACTCGGTTAAATCCTGTAGAGACAACCCCGACGATTCAAATCAGTATCGGCCGCATCGAGGTACGGGCCAGCCAGCCGCAAACTCCCCCAGCCCGAACTAAATCCACTCAACGGGGGCCAACGCAGTCTCTGCAAGATTACCTCAAACAGCGTCAGGGAGGGAACTTATGAGTAATTCACTGGCAATTGCGGCTGTCACCACTACGCTGCGTAACATTCTTGCCCGAGGAATTGGGGAAGTCTTAGGTAGTGGTATCGTCACTGCCCGTCCTCCGGATAAAGCGCGTGACAATGGAGATAGCACTAATCAAGTTAATGTATTCCTCTACCAAACCCTGCCGAATGTGGCGTGGCGCAATACTGATGTACCGGGGCGAGTCAGGCCGGGAGAAACGGGGCAGTTTCCCCTTGCCCTCAATTTGTACTACTTAATTACGGCTTACGGGCAAGATAACGAAGATATTATTGGTCATCAATTGTTAGGGCAGGCAATGCGCGTTCTCCATGACTATGCGATTCTCAACCCAGAAGATATTCGGGTTGCCCTGCCGGAGAGCGATTTGCAAAATCAGGTAGAACGGGTGCGAATTACGCCTCAACCCCTGAATTTAGAAGAAGTGTCTAAGTTGTGGGCGACGTTTCAGACGCAGTATCGGATTTCGGTAGCCTATGAAGTCTCAGTGATTTTAATCGACAGCAAACGTCCGATCAAAACGCCTTTGCCTGTATTGACACGAGGGTCGGATGATAAGGGAATTCTGGCACAAATGGGTTTGATTCCACCGTTTCCGACGCTACAAGGAGTGCAACCTCCCCATCGGCAACCGAGTGTCAGGTTGGGTGAACGCTTGATTCTGACTGGCTATCATCTGCAAAGTGACGGAGATGTACTGGTTCGATTCATGCATCCCCGTTGGACAAGGCACCGCGACGTGCCAGCCCAACCCAGCGCGACGGATACGGAAGTTGTGGTTGAACTGCCAGAGGCATCGCAAGACTGGCCTGCTGGATTTTATACCGTGATGGTGCAGGTTCAGCAAGAGGGACAGGTACGAATGACGAATGCCCTGTCTTTTTCCCTCGCCCCTAAAATTGTGCAGTTTGACATCAGTCCGACAAACACACTCCATGTTACCTGCGAACCCCATATCTGGCCGGAACAACGGGTGGTTTTGCTCGTGGGCGATCGCGAATTGTTGCCTCAAGTCGATTTAGATGAACCCACTCTAACTGAGAAGACGAATACGCTGGTGTTTAACCTCCGAGGAATTCCATCGGGCGACTACTTTCTCCGCTTGCGAGTGGATGGGGTGGATAGTTTGTTAGTCAATCGCTCCGTTCAGCCGCCAGTGTTTGATGCAAGTCAGAAACTAAGAGTACCATGACAACACAGTTGAAACGTTGGCAGGTGAGAAATGATGAATATTTGGCAGCAGCGATAAACTGGCTCCGTCTCCGCCTTAAAGGGGTGGTGCAATCTAACGATTTAGTGATGCAGGAGGAGATTGACGAGGCCGAGAAGGGGATGGCAGCAGCAGCCGATTGCCACCCACCGCCAGCCCTGATCTTACTGAGTCAACAGTTGGGATTGTCTGATTTTGAGCGATCGCTACTTTTGCTCTGCGTGGCGATGGAGTTGGATACTAGAATTGCTGAACTCTGCGCTGAGGCACAAGATAATCGCCATCGCCCTTATCCCACCTTTGCCCTCGCCTTAGCCTGCTTTGACAATCCGACTTGGAACGTACTGTTGTCAGAACGCCCCTTACGCTATTGGCGGTTGATTGAGATTCATCAGTCGGGGGTTCAACCCCTAATTACGAGTCCTTTACGGGCGGATGAGCGGATTGTTAACTATATCAAGGGACTGAACTACCTAGACGATCGCTTATCCGCTTTGGTGTTTCCCCTCAATCCTTGGGAGGGACAGGAGCGGAATGGGATTTTGCCGTTGCCTGCTTCTGGGCAACAGGTAGCAGATGCGATCGCGCACGAAATTAAGCAAGCCTTTGAGCAGCAACAATATCCGATTTTGCAGTTAACCGGGATTGATACACCGACCAAGAAATACATTTCTTGGCTGATTTGTCAAGAGTTTGGACTCAATCTGTATCGGTTACCTGTGGAACTGTTGCCGACTCAGGGGACGGAGTTGGAAGCGTTGGCGAGGTTGTGGCAGAGAGAAAGTCTGTTATTACCACTCGCTCTATATATAGATGTGCAATCTTTGGATGAGGTGGGGAGTACCGGGGGAATGTCAGCATTGCGGCGGTTTTTGAGTCGCAGTCAGGGGATTTTCTTTTTGGATGTGCGGGAGAGTGGGTTGGCGCTGGAACGTCCTACTGTTACGTTTGATGTTGGTAAACCTACCCCCGTTGAGCAGCGAGAAGCTTGGGAGTTGGTGTTGGGAACTCAGGCTGAGGGTATAATAACCTCCTCCCCAGTCTCTCTCAACCCCCCTCAATCCCCCCGCAACGGGGGGAGGCAAGAGGATGAAGCCTTTGATTTACGAGACGAGGACAGTACTACCCCCCTTTTTAAGGGGGGCAGGGGGGATCGAACCGAGGGGCAAGGGAAGTTCGATTTTCCTTCTCCCAACCCTATCCCAGCCCAACTCGCGAATCAATTTCACTTAAATTTGCTGGAAATCGGCAAGATTGCGGGGAATGCTCAGTCGGAAGGGGAAAATTCACAAGAATCTTTGGCACAGCAGTTGTGGAACGGTTGTCTTGCCAGTACTCGTCCGCGTTTGGATACCTTAGCGCAACGGTTGGAAGTCAAAGCGACTTGGGATGACATTGTACTACCGCCAGAGGAGTTGGAGTTACTGCATCAAATAGCCGAACAAGTGCAACATCGGGGACTGGTGTATGACGAGTGGGGGTTTCGGCAACGCATGAATCGGGGGTTGGGGGTGAGTGCATTGTTTGCCGGGGAAAGTGGCACGGGGAAGACGATGGCGGCGGAGGTGATTGCCAACGATTTGCGGTTGAATTTGTATCGGATTGATTTGTCGGCAGTAGTGAGTAAGTATATCGGGGAAACGGAGAAGAATTTGCGGCGGCTATTTGATGCGGCGGAAGATGGGGGGGCGATTTTGTTTTTTGATGAAGCGGATGCGTTATTTGGTAAGCGGAGTGAGGTAAAAGATAGTCATGACCGCTATGCGAATATTGAGATTAATTATTTGTTGCAGCGATTGGAAGCGTATCGCGGGTTAGCGATTTTGGCGACGAATATTAAGAGTGCTTTGGATGTCGCGTTTATGCGGCGGTTGCGGTTTATTGTGAGTTTTCCGTTTCCGGGGTTGAAGGAACGTCGGGTGATGTGGCAGAAGGTGTTTCCGCAACAGACACCCACTGAGGAATTAGATTTTCATCGCTTGGCTCAGTTTAATTTAACCGGGGCGAGTATTCACAATATTGCGTTAAATGCGGCATTTTTGGCGGCGAAAGCGGGTACTCCTGTGCGGATGGAGTGGGTGCTGACAGCAGCGAGGACGGAGTTTCGCAAGTTGGATAAACCGATTAATGAAGCGGATTTTCGAGTTTAGGCAGGAACGGGAGGCAGGGGATGAATATCAATATAGAGATAGAACGGCTGATTTTAGAGGGAGTGTCCATTCCCCGCAGTCAGCGCCCTCTATTACAAGCGGCAGTGGAGGCGGAATTGTCGCGTTTGTTCTCTGTGAATGGGTTGCCTCCTAGTTTGAAAAATGGCGGAACAATTTCCAAGTTACCAGCGAATATTAATGTAACTCAAACCTCAGACCCCACCCAGATGGGACAGCAAATTGCTCAGTCTATCTATGGAGGACTTAATTCATGACTCATCAACCCGTTAGTCGGACAAATCAACAATCTAAGAGTGATACACCTCTAGTCAGTGGGGTTTTACAGCGTGCTGCTGTGCGTAATGTTCCAGAGAAGGAAGTGGAACCGACACAGGAGGTGGAGGCTACAACATTTAGGGAGTCGCGGTTCCATCACAACTTTAGCCAAGTGCCAGCATCTACGGGTGAGATGCCAATGATTCAGCCGAAACTGAAGATTGGTGCAGTGGGGGATAGGTATGAGCAAGAGGCGGATAGGGTAGCGCAGGATGTAGTGCAACGGATAAATGCACCAGCAGCGTTACAGCGTCGGGAATTAATAGCTCCATCTATTCGTTCTCTTGAGAGTCAGCCGGGAGGATTCGGAGCAGAGAAGCTCATGCCCAAGGTACAGCGGCGGGAAGCGATCGCGGGAGGGGAAGCATCAACGGATTTGGCATCTGCCATAAATAGAGCCAGGGGAAGTGGACAGCCTTTAGAAGCAGGGCTGCAACAGACAATGGGGCAGGCGATGGGGGCGGATTTTGGTGGGGTGCGGGTACACACGGATGTTCAGTCGGATCTGTTGAATCGAACAATTCAGGCAAAAGCGTTTACGACAGGGCAGGATGTGTTTTTCCGGCAGGGGGCGTATCAGCCAGCGAGTCGAGGGGGGCAGGAGTTGATTGCTCATGAGTTGACTCATGTAGTACAGCAGAATGGTGAAAAGCAAAACATCCAAAACAGATCAGAAGTGCTACGAGAGGAAGATAATGAACAAGATAGTCAGTTGTCAAACCTACCATTAATAATTCAAAAGAAGGCTTATATTGGCGATAACTATCAAGATATTAATGAAGAAGTAGACGAACCGGAAAATAAGGAATTAACAATAGCTAAAGACGATATTACTAGGCGCTTTTCAGATGTTAGTGAGTTTAAAAAGTTTGCACGAACTCCGAAAGATCCATCAATCGATCATATAGGGGAAATGCCAGATGATCACTCTTGGATAAGAGTCGATCAATTTACGGTACTAGGAGAAGATCATGGAAAACAGAAAGCTCCTAGTATAATTGCCGCTATAGGTACAAAAAGATACCGCTATGAAGGCTTTATTGACATGGGAAAAGAAGTTTGGCAAGACAGTAAGTTTCTTGAGTCAGAGGCAGATAATAGGGCAAAAAGATTTGAAAAATTGAGATTAGCACAAGACGAGGGAATACACGAAGCCGAAGGAGTAATACCAAAATATGCAAGAGTGATGCCAGATGCCATAGCAGTGATAAGTGAGCAGAGGGGCAAACCGATCGCTCAAAATAAACGGACAACAAAGCCATATGGGGAAATTAAGATAAATGATGCCTATGATGAAAACTACAACTTCGACGAGGCAATAGTGATAGCACTAAAAGGTGCTTTGATTTATACTCGATCGTTAGGCAAACAAAAAAACAATCCTTTTGGAAAGTTTTATATAGAGAATACAGCAGCAATTGATTCATGTATAAAAGAATTAGAAAGAGCCTTATTAGCAAGAAGAGTGCCAGATTTTACAAAAAATGTTTTTCCACTAACGCGAAAGAAGTTGACAAGTTTAAAGGATATTTTTGTGAAAGAGGCTAAAAAAGAGCTAAGCATGGACTCAAACAGTGTAATAGAGGAATGGAAACAAAGTTTAGCAGTATACGAGGCTACAGATCAACAATATACCGAAGAAGCAAAAGAAATAGATTTTATGAGAGATGCTTCAATGTTTCAGACTATAAAAGAAAGTAAGGGAAAAAAAGATTTGTTGTTTATTATCGGAGATGATCACCGAAAAAAACTAAAGCCAATTTTGCAGAAAAATAATATTAAAGTCACAAGTGACAATGATTTTATAAGTCAACAACAAACATTCAATAAAGATGCACAACAAGGAGAGGAAAAATATACAGACAAAATGAAGCAAGTAGAGACAAGTGCAGAGAAATCGACAAACAGGTATTTCCTTAGAAATATTAAGGCAAAACCAAGAGTAGGCCAAAAAATAAGTCTTACGGAGTTGCCTGCAGGAGGATTATGGATGTTGAATGGGGAGATAATAAATGGAGAAAAACCAGAATTTATATTAACGAATGAACCGTCTACGATTACGGCTGTTAGGAAGAACAAAAAGGGAGAATTTGTAAAGTGTTGGGAGAAATCAATAAAAGGACAAGAGTAATAACTATTGTAGCGTGATCGCTTACTAATTGAGGTTAAATCTGTATTGCGATCGCTCCTTGATGAGGCTTTGAAAATGCGATCGCTCAAAATCTAGCCTTCCCCATCTTTAAGGTAGTCGGTGTAATATGCGATCGCTAAAAGGGCACCAGCAAGGTTGATCGCTCAATCTGGATAGTGTAGAGAGAGGGCGATCGCACTGCTATAATTGCATACCAACATAGACCTTATGTAGGGGCGGGTTTAGGGATTAATTGGCTATTGAATTGATAAATTTTGGACAAAACCCGCCCTTAACCGATATGAATTTCACCGATAACCTTCG
>JBFLZA010000517.1:0-6805 GCA_040756535.1 Cyanobacteriota bacterium | reverse complement strand
GATCGGTCCCCTCTGATTGAACACCTCGGTCAGATGCTGATTCCGCCAGAGGTTCCGTTGACGCCGCTGAATTAATCTGACTCGATAGATCTTTATGCTTTGGGATGAACTTTGACACGTTAACTCCTCAGTTACACCACAAGCCGCCACAACTTCTTGCTTATTTTAGGGCTTGGGATCAAAATCTGTGCTAAATCGTGATTTTCTTTTTGATGTGAATGTTAAATCCAGATCTTCTGAAAGCCTCTATCTTATTAAAGAGCAAGGCTTGCCAAAAGGCTGTGTTGCCCTGGTCAATTTCCCCCAAACCTTTGACCTGCTTGATTTTCTACTGGCGGTCTTCTATTAGCCTTTACCACTGACAAGGCCCAGCCAGCTTTTTTACCCTCATGGCATTAATCCTCCGGTATACGCTTTTTCTTCGGCACACTCACAAAAATATAGTGAATGATTTTAAGTGATACACGAAGTGAAATTTTAGCTGAATTCAATCA
This sequence comes from Cyanobacteriota bacterium, assembly GCA_040756535.1. Taxonomy (GTDB): domain Bacteria; phylum Cyanobacteriota; class Cyanobacteriia; order Cyanobacteriales; family Coleofasciculaceae; genus JBFLZA01. Next base: position 6,311 of record JBFLZA010000517.1, on the reverse strand, counting down.
AAAATAACACTGGACTAACACGAGCCTTAGCGGAATATTTATAGCAATGGACACAGATTTTATCAACCTTTTAGGCTTAATTGCCGGAACTCTGACAACCATCGCTTTTTTGCCTCAACTGATTAAAACCTGGAAATCGAAGTCCGCTAAAGATGTTTCTTTAGTAATGATGATTACCTTCTGCGTCGGTGTTTTCCTGTGGATCGTCTACGGACTGGCGATTGGGGCGATGCCGATTGTCGTAGCCAATGTAGTCACTCTGGCTTTGGCACTACTGATATTAATTCTTAAAATTAGATATAGGTGAAACATTACTGGAATACCGATCGCACAACGCTTGTGACTCCTACTGTATTTGCATCTGAACGTCTTCTTTTTACACCAGCAACTCCTGATGTTGGTGCTATACCCACCATTTTTGCTTTTCCCAATGAATACAGTGTGGGCATTACCAGCCTAGGTTATCAGGTGGTGTGGGCAACTCTAGCCTCGCGATCTGATGTCCAAGTGAGCCGCTTGTTCACAGATGTGCATGAGCCATTGCCGAGACAGCCTGAGTTATTGGGCTACTCTATATCATGGGAGTTGGATTATGTCAATATATTAAACGGACTGGAATCGTTAGAGATTCCGCTAAGGTCTGTTGAGCGTAGCGATCGCCATCCCCTCGTCTTTGGTGGTGGCCCGGTATTGACAGCAAACCCAGAACCCTTTGCAGACTTTTTTGATGTGATTTTGCTGGGAGATGGGGAAATTCTGCTGGGTGATTTTATCGAGGCTTACAAACAAGTCCGCACCGCTGATCGCAACACCAAACTGCGGCATTTGGCTCAGGTACCAGGGGTATATGTTCCCAGCCTGTATGAGGTAACGTATCATGAGGCAACGGGTGCGATCGCATCCATCCAGCCCATAGATGCCGAAATTCCTGCCAAGGTAGAAAAGCAGACTTATCGAGGTAATACCCTATCAGCTTCAACGGTAGTAACCGAGAAAGCGGCTTGGGAAAACATCTTCATGGTGGAAGTGGTACGCAGTTGTCCAGAGATGTGCCGCTTCTGCTTGGCGAGTTATCTTACATTGCCATTTCGGACAGCGAGTTTAGAAAATTCACTCATTCCCACGATTAAGCAGGGGTTAGAGGTAACTGACAGAATTGGCTTATTGGGAGCATCGGTAACTCAGCATCCAGAGTTTGAAGCATTGCTGGAGTTTTTGAGTCAGCCTGAGTATGATAACGTGCGGCTGAGTATTGCTTCAGTGCGGACGAACACGGTAACGCAGAAGCTGGCAGAAACTCTCTCCAAACGAGGCACAAATTCAATCACAATCGCTGTTGAAACTGGTTCAGAACGACTGCGGCAGATTATCAATAAAAAGCTAAGCAACGAAGAAATTATCCAAGCGGCAATCAATGCGAAAGCGGGTGGTTTAAAGAGCATTAAACTCTACGGAATGGTAGGAGTTCCCGGTGAGGAGATGTCAGACGTGGAACAGACGGTGGCAATGATGAAGGACATCAAGAAAGCCGCGCCAGGTTTGCGTTTGACGCTGGGTTGCAGTACCTTTGTTCCGAAGGCGCATACCCCGTTCCAGTGGTTTGGAGTGAATCCCGAAGCAGAGAAGCGGTTGAAGTTTTTGCAAAAGCACCTGAAGCCGCAAGGAATGGATTTTCGACCGGAAAGCTATAACTGGTCAGTGATTCAGGCATTGATATCAAGAGGCGATCGCCGTTTATCGCATCTTTTGGAACTAACACGCCATTATGGCGATTCTTTAGGGAGTTATCGCCGTGCCTTCAAAGAATTAAAAGGACAGTTGCCAGAACTTAATTTCTACGTCCATACCGACTGGTCAACTGAGCAAATATTGCCTTGGAGTCACTTGCAAGGGCCACTCCCCCAAGCCACATTACTCAAGCATCGAGAAACCGCAATCTCTCACTTCGAGCAACCTCAAGCCGTTGGCATTGGATGACAAAAATCTATAGGGATGAATTATCATGACTCAGAGCGTTGACCCCACCGTTCTACTACCTCCTCCTTTCCCCGACCACACTCAACTGCCTGAGTCGGATGGAACTTTTGTGAAAAACTTTCAGGAACATCCCCAAAGCCTAATTCTCACTGACTCGATCGGCCCCGTTTTGCAGCAGCTACATCCCGATGGACAATATGCTATTGGGCAAGATTGCGGTATCTACTGGCGAGAAACTGAGCCTCCTGAAAAAGGTGCAGAGGCTCCCGATTGGTTTTATGTACCCAACGTGCCACCCAAACTCGATGGACAGATTCGTCGTTCCTACGTGCTATGGCGGGAATTTATCATCCCTTTGATAGCTTTGGAGTTTGCTAGTGGCAGTGGTGAGGAAGAACGCGATCAAACTCCTTTATCTCGTTCTACTGAAGGGGAGGTAACAAAGCCAGGGAAGTTTTGGGTGTACGAGCGCATCATCGGAATTCCCTACTATGGCATCTACGAAATTAGCAATGGCAAGCTGGAAGTCTATATTCTCGTAGGTGGACGGTATCAGAAGTTAGTACCTAATGAACGAGGGCATTATCCGATTCCGCCTTTGGGTGTTGAATTGGGGCTGTGGCAAGGAAGCTATCAAAATCAAACTCAACTGTGGCTGAGGTGGTGGGATGAGCAAGGAAATCTTTTGCTGATTGGTGATGAGCGTGCCGAACAAGAGCGGCAACGTGCTGAGAGTGCAGAGAAAGCGCGAAGGGATGCAATACCTCGGTTAATAGCAATGGGTTTGAGTGTGGAACAGGTGGCAGAGGCGCTGAACTTATCTGTGGAGGAAGTTAGGCAAGTGAGTACAGAACTTTAGGAACACGACACTGAGCCAATTGCTGTCAGTCTCCTGAGGTGATGAAAGCTGCCAAGTGAATTTACAGGATGAGAGAATTCAGGAATTGTTTAGCGATCGCCTACTAGAGGAAATCAACTCAAAATTAGCATTCACACCGTCTAGTCCGAAGAGGTTTACGAAGGGGTAATCCACTGACAGTGGTGGGTGAATTTCTTCTTTATGCTCCCATGCTATTGAGTAAAAAATCTATTGACACAAGATTGAGAGTATGATATTCGTTAAACAGACAGCAAACATATCAGCACCTTAAAACACAGGATGTTGATTGCGGTCTCAGCTTCAGGATTTTTATCCTCCTACTAAGCGTAGGGTTATCCCGTTGGATGAATGCTTAGCTTGATGTAATGTCAACTTATTGATTAAGCCTTCAAAGGGATGACACAATGTTTTGCAGGGTATTCAGCGAGCGGGTTAACCCGACGCTTGGCAGGAGAGTGAAAATCCTATTGCTGAGACTTCTATCTAACGATTGTGTAAATTGGGAGTTTTGTAACAGGGGAACCGTAATTTTTTGATCAATCCCTTGAACATTACTCTTTTGAATCTAGATGCCGGATTTGTTGATGCTGTCCAGTTAACCTGATTATCTGGACATACTAAGATGACAGACATTGCTCTAGCCTCAAACGTACACCAGCGGAATCCTTTAATCTACATAGCGTGGGATATTCAGAATGTCAAATTAAAACCCAATAAATTGCCGGAGTTTGCCAGCAATTTATTAGATTTTGGTAGTGCTAGGGGGCGTTTAGATTGCAAAAGGGTATACTATAATTCGCAGCACACAGAGCAAGCTTCTGCAAAAAATAATCTAGATTATCTTGGTTTTGATTGGCGTAATGTTCCGAGCCCTTTAAAGAACAGTGCAGATGATCGATTGATAGCTGACTGTATTCATAGAGTTGCCATTAAGCCCTCTCCTGAGGTAATTATCCTTGTATTAGGAGATAAGGATTTTGCAGGCTTAATTTGCGTTCTGCGCTCTTTGGGTAAAAAGGTCATCATCTTTGCTCAACGAGGTAGTGAAAGCAAAAAGTTGATTAAGATTGCAGATGAATTTCACTTTGTAGACGAATTGCCGAGCTTGATAGTAGGAAAAAATCAACTTCAGGCTGCTTGTTTACAATCTCAGATTACTTACAAAGATGCTACCGAATATCTACTTGAAACAATCAGGACTGCGTTAAGCCAAGGTAAGCGTACAAGCTTTTCTCTTATTGATAGCCTGATGCGTCAGCGCTTCTCCAATTATCACGGAGCCTCCTCTATCTGTAAACCTGATGGAAAAAAATTCTCACGCTTTAGTAAGTTTGTTGATGCTGTTGTGGCAGAGGGGAAAGTCCGAATGCAAAATCAAGAGTTGTTTTTAATCGAGAAACACACACTGGCTACGTGAAGTTCTTTTCCTATTAGGTTATAGCTTTCAGAAGCCCGATTTTTTTTGGAAAATTCGGGTTTCTCCAATTTTCGTGACGTTGGCTATTTTCTCATCTATGTACTTAACAGCTATTAACTATAAATACGATAACATTTGTACAGTTCCCATATAGTTAAATTCACCGACAAAAAGAGAAGAGATAAAATGCATAAACTTCTGACATTCCGTGATGAAAAACTATTGCGCCGTGCGCTTACTCACCGTTCTTATGTCAACGAAAATCCAGGAGTAGGCGAAGAAAACAACGAACGTTTAGAGTTTTTAGGTGATGCCTTACTAACTTTTATAACTGGCGAGTATCTCTATAAGCATCGCCCAGAACTGACAGAAGAGCAAATGACTCGTCGAAGAGCAGCACTGGTAGATGAGAAACAACTGGCAAAATTTGCCATTGAGATAGGCTTAGACTTAAGAATGCGGTTAGGCAAAGGCGCAATTCGAGAAGGAGGCTTCACTAATCCCAATTTGCTCAGCAGCACTTTTGAAGCCGTCATTGGCGCTTACTATTTAGACAACAATTCAGACATTAATGCAGTCCGCCCTCATGTGGAAGAGCTATTTGATTCTGTCCCTGACAGCATTGTTGTGGCTCGCTCCGATGTAGACTCTAAAGGTCGATTTCAACAGGTGGTGCTAGCAGACATTGACTCAACTCCCCCTAAATATGTCACAGTTCAAGCAGGCGGGTTGCCTCATGCCCCAGAATTCATCGCCAAGGTGTTTGTGGGTGAGAAAGAGTGGGGAGAAGGCAAGGGCCGTAGCAAAAAAGAGGCTGAAAAGGCGGCAGCTGAAGCTGCGCTAGCTAATGCAAAAAAACGAGGACTACTGTAGAAAAGCTATATCCAGAAGAAATAATTTTGAGATTCTTTACAACTCCCAAGCAAGAACCAATCAGATTTCATCTAGGCTATATAAAGATTCTTTGGAGTAGGGTGATTATCAGTTCGTAGTGCAGGGGTCTCGCCTATATTTAAAAATAAGCGGGCTTTTCGGCCCGCACTACGTTGCTAAATCCGAATGCACCCAGAGTACGATCGCTTCCCCTCAAAAGGATTGCATCAAAACGCTAATACCTGAATTAATTCGCAACCCACGTTTATCACAAAGAGACTCTTTCGCCAGCAAGCAACGCTTGAAATTCTAGATTGCTCCGCAGATTGTTAAAATCGGGGTCAGTTTTGGCTGACTCTCGATATTCATCGGGATTGAGTTCGATCGCATCTTGCAATCTTGCGATCGCAAGTTCAGCATTCCCCATTAACGCATAACAGCAGGCTTGGTTGTACAAAGCATATTCGTCATCGGGTTCAGTTGCGATCGCTTCTTCGTAGCTGTTAACCGCTTCCTCATATCGGGCCAACTGCCGCAGTATCTCGCCTCGTTGGTACCAACCCCAGTAGTCTGTCGGTTTAACATCCAATGCTTTGTCATAGCTGGACAGGGCTTCTTCAAGTCGTCCCCAGTGCCGCAAAGCATCTCCCCGCCGATACCAAGCCCAATAGTCTCGTGGCCGCTGATTGAGGGCTTTGTCATAACAAGCGATCGCTTCTTCGTAACGTTCCAACTGCCGCAAGGCATCCCCTTTACGGTACCAACTCCAATAATCATCGGGGCGTTCTTTTAATGCTTTGTCGAAACAAGCGATCGCTTCTTCGTACCAATCCAAATCCTCCAAAGCCACGCGCCCCTTGTTGTACCAAGCCCAGTAGTCCCAAGGACGCTCTTCTAGGGCTTTATCATAACTGGCGATCGCTTCTTCGTAGCGTTCCAGTTGCCGCAGCACACTGCCTCGCTGACACAAAGCCCAGTAGTCCCTTGGTTTATTCTCTAATGCTCTGTCATAACTGGCGATCGCTTCTTCGTAGCGTCCTAATGCATCCAGAACATCACCTCGTCCGTACCAAGCCCAATAATCATCTGGATTATACTGTAACGCTCTATCGTAGCTAGCAAGGGCTTCTTCATAGCGTTCCATTTCACATAATGCATTTCCCT
>JBFLZA010000516.1:0-6816 GCA_040756535.1 Cyanobacteriota bacterium | reverse complement strand
TGGATTAAAAGAACAAGCCCCTGGATTCATCCATGGGAACAATCCAAAATCCAAAATCCAAAATTAAGTGGTAGGTTTTACAGCGTTTCTATAACTCTGGGGGATGGTGGGGGCATATCAACACACAACGGGACAACATATCGGCTATATACGACACAGGTAGGTTCCCAAGGAGGTTGCCAATACAAATCTTGAATAACAGCCTTTGTAACCTCATTATTGGGTGACCATTTTAAGCTAACCACTCCAAAGTTGTTGCGCCCGATCACTTCTTTACCCTCTTGCAACCACGAATTCCGCCAAAGCATAGATAGCCAATTCCCAACTGTAGTAAGCCACCCAGTAGAGTTGTGGTTAGACGGTGCTGAGGATACTTGCTGTTTTATCCAAGGAGCAACAGTTGCTTTCTCGCGTTTAATCCATTCAATGTGATACTGCCAGTCAGGAAGAGATTGATAATTTTTGATGGCAATTTCCCAGGCAATTTCCCAATTCCCACACCTCCCCCTGATTTGCCGTACTACGGGCCCGGTTGTTGGAACTTCAACCTCCAGCATCCGTACTTTCTCAGGTGTGATTTGAATTTCCATGAGTTGGGGAGGATTGTTCCATCCTGCCCAGTCCTGAGGTGCTTCTGGGGCAAGCGATTTAGCCTTGGTGTGAATCAGGTATGTCTTCAATTCGCCATTTTTGAAAGCACTGGCTGTTAGTTGGGCTAACACTCCTGCATTACTAGGGATTGGGCATTGGGAAGAGAGGGGAGATGTTTTTTGAGGCAAGGGAGAAGCTTGTTCTGAGATTTCGGTAGAACCGCTTCCTTGTCCTGCTTGTCCCCGGTTCTCTATTTCTTCAGCATGAGGATTAAACCAGTAGCTGAGGCGAATGGTAGCCCCATAGTGAATATCACCGGATAGCACCACTACCACTTGCCGCCTTTGGAACAGTTCAGTGAGCAATCTGGACAAAGCGACTTCATTTAAGTTCCAGGCATCGCCGACATCCGAGTTAAAAACGTTGCCTTTTTCTAATTCCAACCGTTGCACTACGTCTATAATTTGCAAACTGACTAGGTTGGTTGGCAAAATGACAAATGTTGCCTCAATATCTAAATTACCCGTTTGTTTGAGGCGATCGCTAAATTCCAGAGGGTCTTGCAGTTGCTGTTTAAAGGCGGTGGGACACAATAGCCTAGGAGGGGCAATGTCTCCTTTTGCACTCGGGGGGTAGCCTCGCCAAGTTCGAGTGTCGAGCACAATGACTTCATGCTTGTAGCTTCTAACCGTGTAATGCCACGCTATAGGGATTGCCTGATCGGAATAATCTCGATCCAGAATCAGGACATCTTCATCCAGTTTGAACTTGGGTAAGCCTGTTTCCGGTTCCAATTCCGGAATTCCCAGATACTTGGCAATGTCTTGTGAGGCAGACTCATCCGTTCCTGCTGAGGCCGACCAACTAATTGCCGCTTGCAACAAATTGTCTCCCGGTTGTCCTTCCTGAAACTGATCAGGCGTGTTCCCCCATGCCTGAAACACGGCATAAGCCAGCATCCCGTTTTGCACGGCACGCCTCCCCAGAGGTTTACTTAACACACTCGTACACCAAGCACGATTTAGATACCAGTCATCGCTAATATCATGGTCGTCAAAAATCATGTAAGTGGGTACATTCGCCAAGGCACGCCGAACTTTCCCCATCTGACTGATGCAATCTTTGAGATGGCGGACTTCTTCATCCCATCCTCGCGCTTGTTTCGAGTCTTCGTGTATCTGGTTACCTTGAGGGAAGTCATCTGGCCACAGGATGGGTGACCAAACGAGTAGATAAATAGCGAAGTATTCACCCAGGCTGAACAGGTGACTTTTTGCCTCCTCTGGGGAATCGATTAGCATAGCAGTGAAGCCAGCGTAATCTTTAGCGATATCTGTTCGCTTTCCAGGTTTGAGTTCGCTAGGTTTCTTGTACTCATAACCCTTTGGCGTTAAGGAAAATGGCAGTTTTTCCTCCCAAGCGAGTAGGATATCACCAATTTCTGTGGCTACCCACAGCAGAGGGTCAGCGACATCATCTCCGTAAATCTGGTCACCGGTAAAAAAGAGCTGATGCAGCCGTGCATTGGGGTCTTGTGCAGAATACCCAATTAAGTCATCCAACATCGGTACGGCATCGGGGCCACCGCCGTGTAGCTTGCGGCAGGAACCATGAGCCAATCGCAAGTTGTTCAAATCCTCTGGTGGCAGGGCAAAGGTAGGCAGTTGATGCTCGAAGTAACTAACAGTTGCCTGAGGAATGAGCTTCGTGGTCAGTGCCTGGATAAGGGTCTGTTCTTGGGTGCCAAAACTCAAATCGTAGGCGTAGATTTGACCGGATTCTAGCTGTTGAGAAGAGATGGCGTGAGCAGTAACGGCGACAATATGTATATGTTTTCCTAGAGGGACGGTAGAGCGTGAACCTTCAAACAGTAAAGTCTTGAGAGTAGAACCGTTATCCTCTGTGGCGTAAACTTTAAGCGTGACTTGGCGATGGGCTTTGAGGGCAACCCAAACGGTAACCGCATCATTTTGTGTACGTCGCAAAATTGGTCCTGCGATCAGCAGTGGCAGGTGTTCGATGCGATCGCGAAACGGGACATGAGAGCGTCCTTCGCTGGAGAGCGTCCATGACATAAAACAGGTATCGCTGTTGCTTGCAGCTAGCAGTCCTACAGTATGAAGTATGACCCTGAAGTGAGCTTTTGCCTACTAGCTGTAGGGGAATTTTTCAGGTGATTAGGCTAGGCTCCGAACACGCCACGTCCGACGTTCTATTTTTTATAGACTATCCGGACACAGAATCCCAAGAACAGAAACTTTCGTCAGTAGCTATATCAGTAATAATTCATGCAACAGACTGATGTAAGAGGAGAGAAACATGTCTAAACCCACCCGCCGTCCCCTGCCGCTCATCTTAATTCGCGGGTTTGGCGGTTTCAATACAGAGGATGAAAGGAAACTCACTTATCAGGGATTTACTGACGGCAGTGTCTACCCTCAAAAACAGGGAGAAAACTACATCTATGAGGGACTTATCCTGCGTTTCATGAAGTCGCAATGGCAATACCAGGATGCGACTAACGTAGTGGGATATTACGGCAGCAAGATAGAAAATGATCCCATTCTTCCTAGAAAGCTCCAGTACTTAGAGGAAATGATCCAAAATGGCTCTATTCTGCCACCCAAGCTTCAGGAGCTAGAAGGTAAAGATGTTACCAACAAATTCAAGCGCCTACAAGCATTGGGATATTTTTCGGGAGACAAAGTTATCATTGACCCGGCAATGGCGCTGCATCTTTTGGAGTCTGCTGACGATCCGTGTCAATCCTTGTGGGTGTTCCGCTACTATGATTTAAAAGACCGGAAGTATGACACCTATGGTAAAGCGCTGGTTCGGCTGATCGATTTTATCCGGGAACTAGCAGCGATGCAGGATGGCAGCAGGCCAAAGGTCAACATTATTGCTCACTCGATGGGTGGGTTACTCGTTCGCGAGGCAGTTCAGCGTACTTATCCCGCTCACGGTCTTAAGGCAGAAGATTACATTAATAAAATTGTTACCCTGGGGACTCCCCACCAAGGTGTTTCACTGCAAATCTTAAAGGATTGGCTGCCGATTGAGGCCGAGGAAGAATTTGAGCGTTTCAATCCTGAGTTTCAAAAGTCTTTAACGCTTAAAAACGGAGAAGAAAATCGAGCTTCCTATCTGTATTTTAAAGACCACTTCCCATTAAACCGATTACTGACCGTTGTTGGCACCAACTACCGAACCTACAACAATACATCGGCTACCGTGCTCAACCGTTTCTTCTCAGCACCGGGGGAGTATGGGCCAAACTACAACCGGAGTGATGGGTTGGTGAAGCAGACTTATGCTCAAATTCCTGGTGCACCGAGAACATTTATCCACAAGTGTCATGGGGGATTTGACTCGCTGCTGACGTGTCGGGAGTCGTTTGAGGTAGCGACGCGCTTTTTGTTTGGCAATGTGCGATCGCGCCTGCGTCTAGTCAAGGCTAACATTACTCGGGGTAAGGACTGGTTTGGCAAGAGCGAGTTCTTTTTTGGCGTCTCGATTAAGCCGCGTGGAGTGGATTTTGAGCTTTTCCACCAAAGTAAGGAAGCAGAAAACTGCTATGGGCCCTTCACGAAGGAGGATTTAAGCGACAAGAATGTGGCTCTTCCGTGGGCAGATGGTAACAAGCTAATTTGGGAAGGCTATCTCGATACAACACAAATTCTGGAAGATGACAGCATTACACCCAAAGATATGGTGATGCGGGTGGACTTTTATGTGGGCGAACGCGATCTTTTGGGTATCGGTTTCTCCGATAATGTAATCTTCTACAAGCAATACTATATCCGCGCTCTGCTGCGACCCGAATTGAAGCTTTCTCTTCATACGGGTGAAGAGTTTGCTCAAAGAAGGTTTGTGCCTTTACCAGAAAATGAGATGAGGCGAACCGCTCAAGGATGGGAATTTGATGTGAAAGGAACAGGTTTCGATGGTACGTTCCGGATTGAAATCGATCAAGTTCCTTTAGACGGAGAACCCGTTCCCTTAACAGAAGAGATGGTGAAAAAGGCCAACAAACAGGAACAAGAAGCGGTAGACTCCCAGAATGTAGGGGCAAGTGTCACGGATAGCTTTTCCCTTTAAGGAGTAACTTCAGATTCCAGTCCCTTTGGTGGGCTGAAGCGATTAGCCCCGGTGTACTATTCCGGGGCTAGATATGTTTGTTATGAACTAACAGCATTCTTGGGGGATGCAAACGCGATCGCTAATTCGACATTGGGCATCACCTGTTTCAAAATACGCAGATGCCCTTCAGCATCAATACGACGCCGGAACCGAGCAACGATAAACTTTTGCTGGTTGGGTTGCATACGGACAATTGTCCAAGGGTTCAGCCTTTCTTGGTACGTCATAATACTCTCTCTTTTAAGACCGCTTAAAGGAGGCTCTAATTAAGTGTTACGCCACTTTTCGCTCCTTTCGGGATAAAGTGTGTGAACTACCGACACTTCTCTAACGAGTAAGTGTCAGCTTCTGGCTTCAATGACCGCTGCCCCTTACCCTTACGGGCAGGTGGTCTTACGCAGTCTCGACCAGCAGGAGCGGGGTTCCCTCCGCCCATAGCGAGTATCCGGATGCCTTCAGTTCTGATGTTTGATGCTGCGTTTCCATCGCGGTCATGGTGAGTACCACAGGAGGGACAATCCCACTCTCTGATATCTAGCGGCAACTTATCGACAACATGACCACAGCATGAACACTTCTTAGAACTTGGAAAGAACCTGCCAATCTCTACCAACTTACCTTCCTTGCGTTTTAGTTTGTAGGCAAGAAAATTGACAAACATTCCCCAACCGACATCGGATATTGCCTTTGATAGCGACGAGTTCCGTACCATCCCCTTAACGTTGAGATTCTCTACAACGATGACTTGGCTTTCGTCTACCAGTTTCCGGCTAAGTTTATGCAAGAAATCTTGGCGGGTGTTCGATACTCGTTCGTGAACCTTAGCTACAAATTTTCTGTATCTTGCTCTGGTTTTACTCCCCTTAGTTTTACGTGCAAGTTTTTGCTGTTTCCGGCGCAAGTTCTTTTCATGACGATAAAGATGTTTGGGGTTAGAGTACTTAACTACTTCTTCTCCGTCATGGGTAATCGCAAAGTCCTTAAGTCCCAGGTCGATACCTAGAATCTTGTTTCCGGGAACTTCACGGTCAATAAAATCTGTATCGCACAAGATAGAGGCAAAATACTTGTCCGATGGAGTCTTGGTGATTGTGACTGTCTTGATAGTCCCAGTAATTTCACGATGGAATACTGCTTTAATCTCACCCATCTTGGGAACAACAAGTTTACCCCTATCAACGGTTACGTTTTGGGGGTACTGAATTGATTGTTTATGATGCTTAGATTTGAATCTAGGAAATTTCGCTCTCCCCTCAAAGAAGTTTTTGTAAGCCTTGTTCAGGTTGATGGCTACGCATTGCAAAACCGCAGAGTAGCAATCTTCCTTTAGCCAAGGATGCTCTTTCTTGAGTTGAGGCAACATCCCTTTAGTATATCAGAACGAAGGTTAAACAAATTACGGGTACATGCTGCCATTCACGATAAAACAATGACCCAAGTCATTGAAGAACTGATTGATGGATTACCCAGCCAACAGCTACACCCTGACCGCGATTCATCCCACGCTGCCCGTTCCGGGTCAGACGTGGGGCTTCTCGCGGAAGAAAGCTAAATCGTGTTGCGGTCATTAGTCATTAGTCATTGGTAAGAGTTTCCGGTATGTTGACGTAGAGTAACATAGTTCGGTTTATTTCCGTCTACCTACTTAGCTGGATGAATGCAACTGGGTATCAAGCTCTTTACAACGATAAAACTTTACTTTAATCGCTGTACAAATGTTAAAAAATTCTTGGTCAACTTTTGGGGGAACCAGGGATGGTTCGATTCCAGCTTAGTCTGAAGAGTTGCCAGATTTTTACGGAAGATTATGATATGAGGATGAGTACTACCTAACATCGGTTCACTCACCTCTAACGCTTGCTTCAGAATAAGTTTAGCGTCTTGATAGCGTCCTTGAGCATCGTAAAGAGAGGCGAGATTATTCAGTGTGGTGGCAACATCAATATGATGGTTTCCCAACAGACGCTTTCTCCATTCTAAAGCTTCTAAATACAGAGGCTCAGCTTCACTGTAACGTCCTTGGGCATAGTAGAGTAAGGCGAGATTGTTCAGGGTCGCCGCAACATCAAGGCTGTCACTTCT
>JBFLZA010000515.1:0-6834 GCA_040756535.1 Cyanobacteriota bacterium | reverse complement strand
CGATGAAGATGCAAGCAGGCATCATTTCCGACTAAGAGGAAAAGCATGGGAAAATCGACCTAAGCTATCAGACTTTGAGGCGTACAGGGTTACTAGCATTAAGCTTGTGTCTGCGGTACTTAAAGATTAGGTCAACGGTTGAAAGTTAATTTTGAGCATTGCTTGACTAACTCTCCGGGGGCAAATTTGCCACTATTAGGGCAACGTTGATGATAGTGTGCCTTCAAATAAACATAGTCGCAGAGGATACTATCAAGGTTGGTATCGCTGTTAATACTCCAATCTTGGATAACAGCTCCTGTGAGTAATGTTCTTTTGAAGTTAGTACCCAACGCTTGAGTACTTGTAAAATTTGCTCTAGTGAGGTCAGCTCGACTGAGATTGGCTCCATTAAGGATGGCTCCATTGAAGTTAGCTTCTCTGAGATTAGCTCCACTGAGGTTGGCTCCCCTAAGATCGGCACCCCTCAAGTTAGTGGCAAAAAGGTTAGCTCCACTAAGATCGGCACCCCTGAGATCAGCTTTACTGAGCTCAGCTGTTAAGAAATCAGCGAAAAAAAGATTAGCTTCTCTGAGATTGGCTCCACTAAAGTCAGCTCCACTGAGCTTAGCTCTAAATAAATCTGCTCCGAATAAATCTGCCTCAGAAAGGTTGACGTAGTTAAGATTAGCTTCCCTGAGATGGGCTTTCTGAAGATTGGGCACTAAGCCATGATTTTTTTCCCTCCAACTGTTCCATTGATTGACACCTTGAGTCAGCAAAGCAATGTGTTGTTGATTCGTCATCTATCCTTAGGGGGGGGATTTTTTCTATTCTGTAGTCTAGAATACCATGCAAATACACAAAATTTAAAAAATGTCAAGAAAGAAAAAATAAAAATTGAGATATCGAGTTCTTTAGGGAATTCAGACGATTCCTTGAGCCAGAAATATCTAAGGATGAGTACGCGATCGCACACCAAATTTCTGGCTTAATTAACTCCAGCCAGAGTCTACTTTCATGAAGAAGGTTAGACAGAAGACCCGATCACAGTGGCGATAAAACTAAACTCCCCTCTTCAGGAAAGCTCAACTCATTGCGATCGCCAAATCGCCAATGCTGCCGATACTGATTGAGAAAATTCTGACCCACAATTCCATCAACACCAAGCACATCTAAGACTCCAGAACTGAGAACCACAGCATCAAGGTTAGTGGATTGGTGCTGCTGCAACCTTACCTGCGCTAACTTCGTTTGTTTGCCTGTTTCGGCACCGCAAAATCCTCTGACTTCGGTTTCTTTAGCCTGGGTGACATCAAGAGATAGCCGTTTTGCCAAATCTTCCGATACAACCATCCAACTAGCGCCAGTATCCAGAAGAAAAGTAAAAGGGCCTTGACCGTTGATATAAACTTGAGTGGTCATAACGCCCAGCTTTCCTTTGAGAGGAATGGCATCGGGGATGGAATTGGAAGGCGGCAAGAGTTGCACCTGCAAGGTTTTTGGATTGAGAATGACATCAAAACTACTTAAAAAATCCAGTCCCAAAACACCTGACAAATTACTAATAATTGCCTTTCTGGGTAATCCCAGACCATTGATTCCTTCAACTTTAGCCGCTTCAACTGATAAGGCGGGTAGGCTGTGTAATGTTGCATTCACCTCAGAGCAATCTTTGCCAACAACCATATATTGCAATAAGTCTGGGGGGATAGGAGTCCCTGCAAGTCCCAGTTTCTTAGCAATTTGACTATCTACAATCGAATTAGACGCTCCCGTATCAAATAAGAAGGTTTGAGACTGTCCACTGATTGTGACTGGGATGGTAAAAATTTGGCTATCTGGTAATTGCTGTAGTTGTACAACCGCTTGCCCTTGGCCAGAGGGTTTGGGTAGAGTAACGCCAGTTGTCCTTACCAGTGCTGTTAAGCGATCGCTAGCGTCTGGGCGAATACTGCCATCGGGCGCTAACATCACAACTTTGAAGACACATTGCATGGAAGCGGCTTCGAGGGCGGCCATTGAAGGTTGCTGTGGACTGGAAATATTTTCCTGAATACACCCAAACACCTGTTGCATGAGTTCTTGGCCGAGGCTGTCGGGTGTTGAGGAGGGTTCTTGAGTGAAAACAGCAGGCTTTTCCAGAGTTAGCTTTTGATTGGGAGGTGTGACAGCATCGCGGGATAGGGTAGTAACCTGCGATCGAGGAATCTGGGCAACGCTTGGTACAGAAGCCGAGGCAAGTCCACCCAACACCTGAGTGAAGATTAGCGTTGTGGCAATAGTCCAAGAGAGTTTCATAGCTAAATAGTTTAAATTTTATTTCGATGTGATAGCTCTGGTATCGTAGAAGCGATCGCTACTGACACTCTTAGGTTGACACAGAACTAGTTAAGAAAAAACATGGCAGTTTACCAAGTCCGGCTAGTCAATCCGGCCCTCGATCTTGATCGCACTATCTGTGTACCCGACGATCAATATATCCTCGATATAGCGGAGGAAGCGGGTATTCGTTTACCTGCTGGTTGCCGCGAAGGCACCTGTTCTTCCTGCGTCGCCAAAATCATTAATGGTGAGGTAGATCAAAACGAGCAAAAGTTTCTGCAACCATCAGAAATAGCTGCGGGTTACACGGTCACTTGTGTGGCCTACCCGCTGTCTGATTGCATTCTGGAAACGCACCAAGAGCAAGTCCTGTATCAATCGTCTCTTTACTTTAAGCCGAATTCAGCTCAAATTGAGTAAATTTATCCCATCACATTCTGAAAAATCTTAGTTGATACAATTACTACAGAAACTTAAAATGAGTCGTTTACTCTACGAAAAATCAGTTTCCTACAAGGGCTACTTAATTATTCCCTTTGTCTTCGGTAAAGTTAACGAACAATCCATTTATTCTTACAAACTGCTGTCTAGTTTAGGGCATAAAGGGAAATTCCATAAATCAGAAAACCCGTCCGACATCTATTCCGATACACTTGATGGTATCGTTGCAGTTGCTAAGGAACATCTGGATGAGAGTTCAGATGGAGTGACGCTGAACGATTACTTTCAGCGTCGTTACACCTATCTCGATAATCTAATTATTCTCTACGAAGAAGCCGGAAAATATTTTTATGACCACTATAAACCGGAATCATTAAATAATATTGCAGCTCCCAAAGTATTTAAATCTGAGTACGAGTGTATCAACTGGATTAAACAAGGATTGGATCAGAGTAATCAACAAGTGAAAAAGCCTACCTAAAAGCTTTACTTCGGGTTAAAGGGTGCATGTTAAAGGGAAAAGGTTTTGGAGGGCGGAAAGAATCTCTTTCCAAGTCCCCTTTCCCCCTTACCCCAACGCCAGTGCCCTCTCCCTCGCGGGAGTTCAATTCCTTGATTTCACACCATTGGCGGTACAGTCAATCCTTGGAGTGGGATTTGTTCTTCCTCATTTTTCAACCCTTTGCTCTGAACTAGTACGCCAAAACCTCCCAATCCCATCGGGTTCATCAGATCATGTAGCGCTTGACGGCGACGCATAATGGTTGCTAAATCTTGCCCTTTTGCGATCGCTTGACCACGAGGAGTATCAGCGGCAGAAAGCGCCCAAAGGCGATCGCCTAATCCCAGTGCCATTAAAAACAATCCTTGTTGAGTGAACCCCACCTTACGTAAGCCGCACAATTCACCTTGTCGTTCTAAGGCAGTAAAGTTGACATGGGCGGTGATATCCTGCTGCCCCACATTCACATAGGGATTATTGTGATGACGATGGCGGTAATAACACTGTAACGTCCCTTGATGTCGTGTTGGCTGATAATAGCGATCGGCTGAGTAACCATAGTCAATGGTGAGCAAAAATCCCTGCCGTAATCGATTAGCCACTGTCTCCAACCACTCCAAAGCAGCCAGATTTACTTCCGTGCGATAACCTTCTGAATAGGCATCTGACAGCACATCAATTCCCACGAAGTCAAAATATTCAACTAACTTGGGTGTTGAAGGGGTATCCGTAATTTCAACAAAGTTAATTTCAGAGGTTGCTACTGCATCCAAGGGTTCGCTATCATCACTAGAATCACTCGATTTTAAATTTTGGCTTGGGGATGGATAGTCACTCACTCCTGATTCATAGAGGCGTTTTGCCGAAACGTCGTTACTGACTCCTTCTTCCTGGGCTATCGTGACATAAACTTCTTTTAATTGTCTTCCTTTTCGCACCACTTGATGTACGGGAAAAGCATCAACTAATTCATTAGAGAAACAGCAACCCGTAATCGAATTTTTCGGAATTTCTTCTAAGGAAGACCATCGTATTGGTAATGGCTTTGTCCCTAGTTTCAATTGCTGTAGTTGCTGTTGTTGCTTTTGCCTCAATCCTGCTGCTTTTTCAATAATGATATATTCCACCGCCTCAAAACAGTCGGGGAACTTCCCATGCAGGTAATGCAAGATATCTGCTGCTAGCAGTCCTTGACCCGCTCCCATTTCCATTAAGGTAAAAGGTGTAGGACGGCCTAGAATGTCCCACATTTGGGCAAACTGCTTGGTAAGTAATTCACCAAAGTCTCTACCTAGGTGGGATGATGTAAAAAAGTCCCCTTCTGAACCAATATTGACAGCTCCTGTTGCATAGTAACCGAACTGAGGGTGATACAACGCCCAATCCATGTATTCAGCAAAGGTAATTTGTTGATTGGGCGCGTTGGCAATGTAATTGGCGATTAAGCGGCACACAGATGAGTCGCTGGGGAAGGATAAAATTTGTGAAGTTTGAGTATCAAATTTTGAATTCAAAGGTTGATTCATGAAATTCCGAGGGTAAAAACTTCTGGGAAATTAAATTATCAAGTGATTGGTTAAAGGAATTGAAAATACACGAAATGGTTGAGCTAGTTCTAATAATAGATCAAGCTAAGGCGCTAGCAGTAATCCGCACAAGTAAGACACCCTGAGCTGTGTTCGCAACTGGCAGAATGAAAATCTTTCTTCCCCTGTTAAGGAGTTCCCTATTTTTAAGTTAGACTTCCACGGGCGATTGCCCACAACGCAACAATGAAAATTACTCTTCTGAACTCCTGACTCCTGACTCCTGACTCCTGACTCCTGACCCCTGACTCCTGACTCCTGACTCCTGACTCCTGACTCCTGACTCCTGACTCCTGACCCCTATTTTCAAGTTAGAAAGATTTTCAACCGCAGATAAACGCAGATAAACGCAGATAAATCGGTTGCTATCTGTGTCCATCTGTGTAGCCTGCGGCGAGGCTTGCGCCTATATCTGTGGTTTGATAAGTCTATTGATGCTCTTGGAGAAACGCTGCTACTTCTGCGGCTGTAGGTTGAGCTGCGATCGCTCCAGGTTTCATGGTTGTTAGCGCCCCTACTGCATTTGCATATCTGACGACATTCTTTACCGACTCTGCATCAGCAAGGCCCTTGAGTCCATTCTGGCATAGCTGGTGTACGAATCCAGCGACGAAACCATCGCCTGCTCCCGTTGTATCTTTTGCCTCTACTGAAAAGGCGGGTAGCTTGTCTTCATAATCACTGAGGCAGTAGCCACAGCCTTGATCTCCATCGGTTACCAAGACGCCTTCTACAGAGTCAAGGCGATGAGTAATCGCTCCGGCATCAGCAGTATCAAAGAATAATTCTGCTTCTTCTTTGGCAATTTTCAGGAAATCCACTCGCTTTAACAGTTGCTGAACTAGGGGTTTTGCCTCATTGGGATCAGACCAAAACATGGGACGCCAGTTGATATCCATGAATACTTTGACATCATACTGTTCAGCTAATTGCAGTGCTTTTTGAATTGCCTCACGGGTTTGGGGATAAGCCATCTCTAGGGTTCCTAAGACTAAAAAATCAGCCCCTTCAAATAAGGATTCCGGTAAGGTTGAGGCATCAAGGAAGGCGTCGGCAAATTTCGTGGTATCGAGTTCGCCAAAACCAGCAAATTCACGATCTCCTTTTGCAGAACGCACCACGTAAACTTTTCGCGTTGGTGCCGTGGGATGGCGCTGGACACCAGTGCTATCTACCCCAACATCCTGCAATAGCTGAACTAAAGTATCTCCATCTTCATCTGATCCCACACAACCGATAAAACCGGCCTGTGTTCCCAATTTAACCAAAGCACAGGCAACATTCGCGGGAGCGCCTCCAGGATAAGGCGTCCAAGATTCAACCTGTTCAAGCGATCGCCCTAGCTGATCAGCAAGCAAGTCAAATAAGATTTCACCTAGGCAGAGTACACGAGGATTGGTCACGGCTGCACACATCTCGACATTGTTTTCAGACTACCAGAGGCAAGACCTGAGAAGGGGATTGAGAAGACGGAACAATGAATAAATTTATACTTGATGCTTCCCTTGTCCTTTCTACGGATTTTTTAATCCTTCACGAAAAAGTAGAGAAATCTACTCACGTATATATACTTAATGAATTAAGGACTTTTTCTCCTTTACTAGGGATGAATCCTCATCGGTCAAGATTGATACCGTCATAACCCTGATCGGGACGACGCTGGAAGCCCTTGCGCCCAATGATTGGATGGATTTCCCTACTCTGTTGTTTCTTCAGTGCTAACCCTAAACAATCCTCGTAAAATGGTAAGTAGATATACCAAGGGCAAAATACCTATGGCTGGTGGCGAGTCTCATACTCCCGCGTCTCTAAGCGATCGCGAACTGCAAATCATAGAACTAGTAGCCGCTGGTTTAACCAACCAGGAAATTGCCCAGCAGCTAGAAATTAG
Source organism: Cyanobacteriota bacterium (assembly GCA_040756535.1). GTDB lineage: Bacteria > Cyanobacteriota > Cyanobacteriia > Cyanobacteriales > Coleofasciculaceae > JBFLZA01. The sequence goes on along the minus strand of JBFLZA010000515.1, from coordinate 110 downwards.
TAAGCGCACCGTCGATAATCACATCAGCAACATCTTGACGAAAACCTCGACTGATAATCGGGTGGCATTGGTGCGATGGGCACTGCAGTGGGGTAAAGTTTGCTTGAATG
>JBFLZA010000514.1:0-6877 GCA_040756535.1 Cyanobacteriota bacterium | reverse complement strand
CCTTGAATATCATCGAGTATTCCATGCGTTGCTAGATGAATAATTAGGGCAGAAGGGAGCAATGGTAAGATTGCGGCTTCTGTTGCTTGATTACCGATGAGTGCTTGGGTGTTTAATAAAGGTGCGATCGCTTTTGCTTCTGTTTCTGCACCGGGTAAGGATGCTAATTGTTTTGGTGCTTCCCCAATGGCAGGGGCAACCTTGGGCATCGTCGGATTACCCACAACAACTGCATCATTTCCCTGTAAGGGCACGATATATCGTGTCCCTCCCCGTTTTCGTTGCTGGCGCGTGAGTTCTAAAACTTGGATGGAGGGTGCAGTAAGGAGGGTATGTTTTTCAATCAGGTATTTGCCGCTTTCATCCTGCAACGCGGGGAAAGGAACGAGGAATAAGGAACTTTGCGGGATGAAAATGACTTTGTCGCTCTCTTGTGTGGGCAATAAGTCGGCAATAGGTTTGATGAGTAGATTATGGAGTTGCTGTAAGCGTTGGGTTTGGTCGGGTTCAGTCTTGGCAACTACTTGTACGTCAAACATCCCCCTGACATCAATAGCTTCACGGCTGTCGGTAACAAGGTCGGCAAGCGTTTTATTCTCCTTCTGCCACAAGGGTTTGAGGTCGCTGCGACGAAATGTTACTTCACCTGTAGGCTTGATGACCCAGATATAGAGTTCTGACTCTTTGGTTTGTTCTTTGCCTTGAACGTTGAAAGTATCTGTAATAATCGAATATTCAACGAGAGTAGCGTTTTGCTCTTTTGCAATTTGTTTTATGCGATCGCTATTGGGTGGAGTAATGATAGGCTGTTTGTTTGGATTAGGGGATATTCGAGAAGCGAGTAATTCCACAAAAGCACGCGCCCTTCCTCGTTCGGCAATTTCTAGTGCTTCTTCAGGTTTATTTTGGGCAATCAAAATTTCTTGCAGCAGTAGGTAAGTGCGAGTCTGCTTTTCAAAGATTGAGACTTTATTGGTATCGTCTAAATTAGTTCGCAGATTTTCCCAAATCTCAATTGCCTCGCGTAGGTGTTGTTCGGCTTCTGTGAGCTTACCAGCTTGACGGAAAGCATAGGCTAGATTGTTTAATGCATTGGCTTCGCCTTCAGAGTCTTCTTGTTGCCGTGCTTTTTCTAAGCTCTGTTGCTGTAAGTCAATCGCTTTTGCCGTGTAGCCAAGAGTAAGGTAAGTATTTCCCAAACCTCCTAGAGCTTCGCTAGGACTATAATATAGGGTTTCTTTGTAATATTGAATAGCTTTGCTATAGTCCCCCAAAGAGTGGTAAATCTTCGCTAAACTTAATTTATTTTCTGCAAATCCAAATTCGTTTTTATTGGCTTTATCAATAGCTAATGCTTGTAAATAATCTTGAAGTGCATCATTAGACTTTCCCTGAGAGTTGTAAGCCTTGCCTCGACCTCGTAAAATCTCTGCTTGGCTTTTTGGGTCTGGGTTTTCCTCTAAGATTTTTAAGGCATCGTTGTAATATTGAATGGCTTTTTCATAATCAGCTAAAGAATTATAAACATTGCCCAGATTGGATAAATTGATCGCCTGGATTTTGGGGTAATTGAGTTCTTTAGCGATTTCCGATGCCTGAGAGTAAGATTCAATCGCATTGGTATAGTTGCTCAGGCAATAGTAAGCGTTTCCTAGTTTTTCGAGAATAATAGCTTCGTTTTCGTGGTCGGCGATTTCTCGGTAGATACTGAGTGCTTTTTGCCAAGGGTCAAAGGCTGCGGCACAATTGGGAGCGTAAAATTGTAAATTACTGAGTCTGTCTGCTTCTACTTTTGGGGAAGATGGAGGCGGAGATAAACTTAGAATAGCTAACTGTTTGCCGGAACTGTTCCATATACGAGCGGTGCCATCATCAGAAGCAGTAACAATATATTGACCATCCGGACTAAAACTGATGCTATTGATTTTATCTTGATGTCCTTTAAGTTCTACTGGCTGTATACCTTTAGAGTCTAATGACTGTTGGCTAGAAATATCAAATTTCTTAGTTGAGTAATCCATAAAAAAAACATTATTGCCAAAAGGTACTGCACCAATTGCTTTGAAATTGCCAGTTCCTTTCGCATCTATACCACTGCTAATGTGAAATTCAACATCTGTTCCCATTGAAGACATAGACACAGATGCAGTAATCTGAAAACTTTTTCTATCTGGGCTAATATAGATGCTGTTAATATTAATTTTTTTGAACTCACCCTGAGGAAATGCGAACCCTCCTCTTGTCTCCTGTGCTAGTAGCTTGCCGTTTGTATCCCACCCACGAAAAGAGCCGTCTAGAGATAAAGTTACAACTTGCTTACTATCTGGACTAAAAAATACATCAAATATTTTTTCTTGATGTCCTTTAAGTTCCGCTAGTAGCTTACCGGAAATATCCCAGAGACGGGCTACTTTGCCATCAAAGATAGTGACAATTAGCTTTCCGTCTGGGCTAAAACTTGCACTATTGAGCTTGCCTGGATGCTCTTTGAGCTCCGCTAGTAACTTGCCAGAAATATCCCAAACAAGGGCGGTTTTGTCATACTCTGCCGTTGTAATAAAAAGCTTGCCATCAGGACTAAAACTGACACTATTAATTTCACCATCATGTCCTTTGAGTTCTGCCAGCAGCTTGCCTGATAAGTCCCATACACGAGCTACTTTCCAGGATGCCGTAACAATCCGTGTGCTATCAGAACTAAAATAGACGCCTTGGACACTATCTCCCTGTGCTTTAAGTTCCGCTAGCAATTTACCGGAGAAATCCCAAATACGGACGGTGTTGTCATTCGATACAGTGGCAACTAACTTGCCATCGGGGCTAAAACTTGCACTTTCTACACTCGCATATCTTTTAAGTTCCTTGAGTAGCTTGCCAGAGGTATTCCACACACGGATTGCGTTATCTCTGTATGCGCTGGTGCCAATCAGCTTACCATCAGGACTAAAACTGATATTATGTCCTTTGAGTTCTGCCAGCAGTTTTCCGGATAAATCCCACACACGGGCAGTATCGTCCCAAGATCCTGTTGTGACAATCCGCGTACCATCCGGGCTAAAATTGGCACTTTTGACACTGCCAGTGGAGATGTCTTTATTTACTTTGAGTTCTGCCACCAGTTTACCGGAGGTACTCCACACACGGGCAGTTTTGTCATCAGACGCAGTAACAATCAGCTTGCTATCTGAACTAAAACTGGCGCTGTTGACACGATCTTGATGTCCTTTGAGTTCCACCAAGAGTTTACCGGAGGCATCCCAAACACGGGCAGTTTTGTCATTAGATGCAGTAACAATTAGTTGGCTATTTGGGCTAAAGCTAATATTATTGACTCTATCTTGATGCATGTGGAACTCGGCTAGCAGCCTACCGGAAATATCCCAAACATTAGCGATAGCATCAGGAGATGTAGTGACAATCAGCTTACCATTGGCGCTAAAACTAGCATCTTCGACTACCTCCTGATTTCTTTGGAATTGCGCTAGTAGCTTGCCAGAGGTATCCCATACACTGACAGTAGTATCAATAGTAAGAATCCGCTGTCCATCAGGGCTAAAACTTGCACTTCTAATATTCCCCTCATCGCTTTTGAGTTCTAGCAACAACTTACCAGAGATATCCCATACACGAGCAGTAGAACCAACGGTAAGAATACGCTGCCCGTCAGAGCTAAAACTTGCACTCCGAACAGCGCCCTGAGACCCTTTTAGTTCCATCAGCAACTTACCAGAGATGTCCCACACACGAGCAGTACCATCATCAACGGCGAGAATCCGCTGTCCATCAGGGCTAAAACTTGCACTTTTGTCCAAAAATATCCCACTAAGTCGAATGGACGAAACCCGTTTAGGTTCAGTTTGATCAGAAGAACCAGTTTCAGGGAACTGTTGTTTAGCTAACACCTGATCGGACAAGTACCACACACGGGCAGTTCGGTCTTCTGATATAGTGAGAATCTGCGTGCCATCCGGATTGAAGCTGGCACTGTTGATATTGTTCTTATAGTCGATGAATTTTGCTAGCAGCTTGCCGGAGGTATCCCACACATGGACAATATTGTAATCTACGGTGATGATACGCTTGCCATCCAGGCTGAACGCAGGGTTACCTCCTGGAAGTTTGACGAGCAGCTTACCGGAGGTATCCCACACATGGGTAGTACCAAATGATGCTGTGACAATCCTCGTGCTATCAGGGCTGAAGTTACGGTAAGACCCTTGAAGTTTGACGAGCAGCTTACCGGAGGTATCCCACACACGGACGGTTCTGTCCATCCTAGATTCGGTAACAATCAACTTGCTATCAGGGCTAAAGTTGGGAGTTGTGTCAATGCTCTGTCCTTTAAGTTCCGCTAGAAACTTACCGGAGGTATCCCACACACGAGCGGTTCCATCATCAGACGCAGTAACAATCAGCTTGCTATTTGGACTGAAGTTGGGAGTTGTGAAAAATAAGCTCTGATGCCCTTTGAATTCCGCCAGCAGTTTGCCGGAGGTGTCCCACACATGGGCAGTGTCGTCCGAGGATATGGTAACAATCAACTTGCCATCCGGGCTAAAACTGGCATTTTCCACACTCAAATTGCTTTTAAGTTCCGCCAGCAGTTTGCCGGAGATGTCCCATACACGGGCAGCACCGAACATGGATGTGGTAACAATCAACTTGCTATCCGGGCTAAAATTAGCATTCCAAACACTGTAAGCGAGAATGCCCTCATTTACTTTAAGTTCTGCCACCAATTTGCCGGAGGTATCCCACACACGGGCGGTTTTGTCATCAGATGCGGTAACAATCAGCTTGCTATCCGGACTAAAACTGGCGCTATTGATATTATCCTGATGACCTCTAAGTTCGACAATAAACGTACCAGAGATATCCCAAACACGGGCGGTTTTTGCATTTTCTGCAAAAGTAATAAACCGTTGTCCATCAGGGCTAAAACTCGCACGTTTAACTCTACCCAAATCCCTTTGCAGTTCGGTTGACAATTTGGTTTTTGCATCCCACACACGGGCAGTAGAATCAACCGACGCGGTGACAATCCAGTTTCCATCAGGGCTAAAACTTGCACGGGTAACACCATCTTTATACCCTTCTAGTTCTGCTTGCTGCCTGCCTTCTAAATTCCACAGACGGACAGTCCTATCCACCGAAGCCGTAACAATGCGCTTGCCATCCGGACTAAAACTTGCACTCCAGACGGTATCTGTATGCCCTTTTAGTTGCGCCAACTGCTTACCAGACAAATCCCAAACACGGGCAGTTTTATCATCCGAAGCGGTAACAATCCGCTGCCCATCGGGGCTAAAGCTGGCACTCCAGACTGTGTCAGTATGCCCAGTAAGTTCCGCCAACTGTTTACCCGACAAATCCCAGATACGGGCAGTTTTGTCAGCCGATGCCGTAACTATCCGCTTGCCATCGGGACTAAAACTGGCACTGTAGACACTGCCTGAATGTCCTTTGATTTCCACCAACTGCTTGCCCGAAGCATCCCACACACGAGCGGTTTTATCAGCCCCTGCGGTGACGATACGCCCTCCATCCGGACTAAAACTGGCACTGTAAACATACCCTTGATGCCCAGTCAATTCCACTAACTGTTTGCCCGACAAATCCCACACACGGGCAGTACCGTCAAACGATGCGGTGACAATCCGCTTACCATCCGGACTAAAACTAGCACTCCTGACACTCGCTGAATGTCCTCGCAATTCCCCTACCAACTTGCCAGAAATATCCCACACACGAGCAATGCCGTCAGTTCCTGCGGTGACAATCAACTTACCATCCGGACTAAAACTGGCGCTGTTGACACTCCCTTCATGCCCTTTGAGTTGAGTCTCTTGTGCGAAGTAATCAATGAAGCTGCCTGTCACAGTAGAATTAGTGGCGGGATTTTGGTCTAAATTCTGGTCATTGGGGGTTTGCGCGATCGCATTTTGTGTAGCCAATAGTGCTGGCAAATTGACAGGCACAGGGATTGAAACACCTAAGGCAAACACAGGGAGAAACAATAGACCAAATTTCGGTAGACGCATGAATCTCCATTCAAGAGCGTGTGAGTGGCATTATCTCCCAGAAACCTATCTCTCACATCTTTAAACTTATGCAATTTAATGCGCTTTTCTTAGCTGTGTACTTTTGATGACGGCATCACTGAGTTTCGTGTCCTTTACATTTCTTTAGGAACAGCCTCTTAATAGTCATCCGTTAATATACGTATTCTTCCCGTAAATAATTTTGCGATCGCATTTCTTTACCATTTTCCCTTTCTCGCTCCCTACTCCCTCTCATTTATCGGTAATCTACGCATATTTACGGGCAAAACTTACGCCGAACAGCGCAGGTAGATAAGATTCTCCAACAGCCATAATAAATGCGTGGGTTACAGAAACATTAAAGAAATCGAATTATGTCTCAAACAATCGCTCGCGGAATTGGCCAACAATCTAAGTCTTATGTTGAAGGTTTAGAAGCAATTTACCAACAGTTAAATAGTATTCCCAACACCATTATTTCTCTTCAGTACGATGCGACTAAGTTTCTAACTTTTAGAGTTAATGAAGCTAGCCGAGGGTGTATTGTGCGCCGAGGACTTAGAGACACAAATATTGCTCTTCAATGCCAGATTCGCCGCAAGACTTACATATTTACCCGTGAGCATCTAGAGCAGCTCAACCATCGCGAATGCCGTGACTTATTCAACCAATTAGGGTTTACTGATTTCATTTCTCTGTTTTCTTGAGGTTCACTAGCCGCGAACGGGCTTGAGAATTTGCCCATCTCCTTGGAAGGGATGTTGTCAACCCCCCTGTTACTGATAACTTCCCAAAAAACGTTACAAGACTAAGCTAATCGGCATTTAAGTTACATT
>JBFLZA010000513.1:0-6878 GCA_040756535.1 Cyanobacteriota bacterium | reverse complement strand
ATACGGCACAAAAATTGTTTATGCAACGGGCCGATCACGTCAGATCTACCACGATCTGAAAACTGAAAAGCAACTCATAAACCCAGATGCTCTGATTGCAGCTGTAGGGACGGAAATTTATGATGATGATGGTCAAAATACCCCCGATCCAGGCTGGTCAGAACAACTGTCTCAAGGTTGGGATCGAGACTTGATAGTGGCAACAGCCGCCCATTATTCTGACCTCATTCCCCAACCTGACTCAGAACAGCGTCCCTTTAAAGTCAGCTATTTTCTGACGGAAGAAGCAGCAGAGGAAGTCTTGCCTAGACTAGATTCGCTGCTTGCCGAGCGGAGGCTTGATGTTAAGTTGATCTATAGCGGTGGTAAAGATCTCGATATTCTGCCTCGTAAGGCTGACAAAGGACTCGCCGTGCAGTTTCTACAACAAAAGTGGGGCATGGATAACACAAAAACGGTAGTGTGTGGAGATTCTGGAAACGATATTGCCCTGTTTAGTGTGGGGGAAGCACGAGGCATCATTGTCGGCAATGCCAGACCGGAACTCCGCAAGTGGTATGACGAAAACCCAGCCGATTATCGGTACATGGCTCAAGCTCACTGTGCGGGTGGTATCCTAGAAGGCTTGCAATACTTCAAATTCCTCAGCAATTAGATCAAGTTGCAGGTTGACGGTTAGTCAGTTAGCAGGTTAGCTGCTTAATTTAGGCTGTTTGCCCGACCTTCAACCTGTCAACTTTTCAACCTTCCAAACCTTTAACCCTTTGACCAATGATTAGTTACCTCAAGGGGACAGTCGCGAGTATTCAAAAAAGTACTGGCAATCGTGTCACTTTGATTCTAGAAGTCAATCAAATCGGCTATGAGTTGCAAATTCCTCGGCGTCTGTCCCAAGAACTGCAAGCGGCGTCGCCAGAAGTCGTGCAAGTCTATACTCATCTGCAAATTCGGGAAGATCAACAGGTACTCTACGGCTTTGCTACCGCAGCAGAGCGAGATTTGTTTCGTCAGTTGATCGGTGTGAGTGGGATTGGGGCGCAACTTGCGATCGCTCTAATCGACACCCTCGGACTACCCAATTTAGTACAAGCGATTGTTACGGGTAATATCCGCGCTTTATCTAAAACTCCAGGCGTAGGTAACAAAACAGCAGAACGCATTGCCTTAGAACTGAAAACCAAACTAGCCGAGTGGCGTCAGCTAGCTGGAGTAGCGACACCTGCTCGATCAACGGGGCCATCCCCCGCAATATTAGAAGATGTAGAGATGACGCTACTGGCATTGGGCTATGAAAATACTGAGATAGCCCAAGCACTGGATGCCATCAGTCAGGACTCCTTGCTGGCAAAAAATCCGAATGCTGAAGAATGGATTAGAAGTGCGATCGCATGGTTGAGTCAGTAAGCTAGTCCCAGTAAATGCGATCGCTGCGAGTAAAGTTAATCTGAGCCTATCAATCTCACACTCCAGCCACCGACACTTGGCTGAGCGATCGGCAAAATTTGTGCATAACCTCCAACCGTTGAGAGATACAGATAAATCAGCGAATAATCTGTTATCCAACCAGTGGAACCCCTACTCATGTTACAGAAAACCACAAATTGAACTATCTAAATGAATCGACATAAATCAGTACAACCTTGCCAAAATGTCTCGCAAGTCGCCATTTGAAGTTTATCAACGACAAAAATTACGAAATTTTAAGAGATCTGCGGAATATGCGTTCTTGAGATTGATGTAGAACTTAGTAACTAGTGCAGGGTGGCGGAAATAGCTATCCAGTTGAAAAAGGTTCAAAAGCTTAGTGTACCAGCAATATTCCTTCTGCCTTTTGCCTTGGAGCCTTGGAGCCTTCTTGCACTAGTTTTCCTAGCTTCCCAGGTTTAGGGAAAAGCTCTCTTTCCCCCCTGTTCTCTCCCCAAAGCGTGTTTGTGAAGTGTCCGAGGAAAGTGAAGGTTTTGGGTTTGGGGAAAGCAGTAGCTTTGTTTGCCAACCTAATCAGGGATGGTTATTTTAAATGGGATTGAACAGACCATGAAAACTATCAGCAAATGGATAGTAGTAGGAGTTTTTGAACTCATCTTCTGTTTTTGGCTTTTGGGAAATGCTGCAAGTTTGGTCAGCTCTCCAAGCAATATCAAGGTTTGGTGGGGAGTCATATGCTACCTATTAGGGTTGCTGGTTTTACCAGGAGCATCTGTAGGCTATGCCGGTTCTAAACTCTATCAAGCAAAACTCCAACAGAAACAGCTAAAAAATGCTTTTCCTGATGATGAAACTTCCCTAATAGAACTGTTAGATTACAAGAAATAAGCAGCCATGAATATTCTTTTTCGTCGCTTTTTAAACACAGCGGCAATTGCCGCTGTTCTTGGAATTATTACATCGGGTTGTGGTGTGGTTCCAGGAACCAGTTCCAAGTCTATACCCCCTGGATATGTGGGTCTACAGGTCGAGCTTTACGGTAAAAACCGTGGAATTCAAAATGCAACAATCAGTACAGGACGTGTCTGGTATAACGGTTACACGGAAGAAATCATTATTTTTCCAGACCACGTTCAGTATTACATCTTAACTTCTGCGACTAGCGAAGGGTCTCCAACTGATGAAAGTATTACATTCGGTGTAGGTGGAACCAGTGTTAATGCTGATATCTCACTTTCTTACTTCTTTAACACGGATAAAATCAAAGACTTCTACGGGAAGTACCTGAAAGACCCAGATCAGTTCAAATCAACGCTGGTACGCAGCGAAACTCGGAATTGCTTTAACCAAGAAGCTACGGCGTTAAAACCTGAAGAAATTGTCGGTAACAAACAGGCACAATTGCTTAAAAACGTACAAGCTTGTTTGAACAATAAATTTAGTCCTGTTGGAGTTACTTTCGACTCGGTGGGTTTTGTGAGTAAACCCCGGTTCGATAAGTCAATTGAAACGCAAATTACAGCTCGTTTTCAAGCCGAACAGCAGGCAGTAGCAGCGAAAGCCCAGCTAGAAGTTGCCGAAGCTGAGGCGAAGCGAAAAGCTGCTGAAGCCCGTGGTGATGCTGAAGTGGCTCGTATTCAATCGTCAAGCGTTTCTCCACTCACAATCCGCATGAGGGAGTTAGAACTGCAACAGAAAATGATTGAAAAGTGGAATGGTATTTTGCCCGTTTATCAGGGAGGTACGGCACCCTTCCCCTCGTTCGATCCAAATGCTGGTCGGTCAGTTCAAACTACTAAGTAGGTCGGCACAATTTTTCGTTAACTCGTAGAGGGCCGTCATTAGTCATTAGTCATTGGTCATTGGTCATTGGTAAGAGTTTCCGGTATGTTTACGTTCCATAACATAGTTCGGTTTATTTCCGTCTACCTACTTAAATAGATTTAATTCGCCATTAATAGGGGCACGGGAAACCTGTGCCCCTTAAGCGTTGCTATTTTTCTACCTGGTGTTGTCTAACAAAACAACACCCCGTTAAAGGTGAACAATGCTCACCTTACTTTTTAGGCATCGTCGAGGGCAGCAATTCCTGGGAGTTCCTTACCTTCGAGTAACTCCAAACTGGCACCGCCGCCAGTGGAAATATGGCTCATTTGGTCAGCAACACCGACTTTTTCCACAGCCGCAACTGAGTCGCCACCACCAATGATAGTGGTTGCACCGGTCTTGGTGAGGTCAGCTAACGTGCGTGCGATCGCTTCCGTTCCTACGGCAAACTTATCAAACTCAAACACGCCCATCGGTCCATTCCAAATTACGCTCTTGCAATCTGACAGCGCGTCTTGGAACACCTTCACTGAATCCGGGCCAATATCCAAACCCATCCACCCATCGGGGATAGAGTCAATGCTGAGGGTTTGAGAATTCGCATCAGCCGCAAAATTATCCGCCACTACAACATCAGTGGGTAATAACAGCTCAACGCCTCTCTCTTTCGCCTTGGCTTCCAAAGATTTAGCCAGTTCCAGCTTATCTTCTTCCACCAAAGACTTACCCACACTCAACCCACGGGCTTTGTAGAAGGTAAAAATCATACCACCGCCAATGAGCAGCTTATCGACCTTATCCAGCAACGTTTCAATCACCCCAATCTTACTGGAAACTTTAGAACCACCAATAATAGCGGCTAGGGGCTTTTGAGGATTTTCGATCGCGCTTTGGAGATACTGGAGTTCCTTCTCGATCAAGTATCCCGCCACGGAAGGCTTCAGGTAATGCGTCACACCCTCCGTTGAAGCATGAGCCCGGTGTGCTGTTCCAAAGGCATCATTGACATAGATATCAGCCAAGGCAGCTAACTGCTTTGTAAACTCTGGGTCATTCTTTTCTTCTCCAGCGTGGAAGCGGAGATTTTCCAGTAACGCTACCTGACCATTGTCCATCGCGTCAATCTGAGCCTTAACGGCATCTCCGATACAGTCATCACACTTGATAACGGTTTGACCCAGTAGTTCTGAGAGACGATTAGCGACCGGCGTCAGGCGCAAACTCTCTTTGACTTGTGCTTTGGGACGCCCTAAGTGGCTGCACAGAACAACCTTGGCATTCTTCTTAATTAAATCTTGGATTGTAGGTAAAGCGGCGCGGATGCGAGTATCATCAGTGATTGTACCATTGTCGTCTAAGGGCACATTAAGATCTGCTCGCACTAATACCCGTTTTCCGGCTAAATCGGACTCAGATAAATCTGCTACAGTTTTTTTGGACACAGCAATAATCTCCTAGTTGCCTTTATCTGATGCTCTGTGCTTTAGATAGCGCGAAGCGTGATTATAGGTTTGATGAGTACTCTAGAGAATCACTCTAGGCACCATCTCAATGCTGAAGGCGAGAGTATTTATTCTCAAGCCCGTCCACATTTTACCGGAGTCCGTGTCCCTACAGATACGCACGATGTTTAAGACTGTTTTGTTTCCCGTTGACCAAAGCCGAGAAGCCCGCGAAGCTGCTGAAGTCGTTGCCAATATCGTGCAAAAGTACGACAGTCGCTTAGTCCTGTTGTCGGTGATCGAAGAACCCAACCCAGAAGAAGCCCCACCGAGTCCGGAGACAATGGCTTCACCAGAGATTGTCGCACAGTTGTTAAATCAGGCTCATGCCCTCTTTGCCCAGCAAGGAATCGATGCCGATACCATGACGCGATCGGGGATGCCTGCTTTTACGATTTGTGATGTCGCCGACGAAATTGGAGCTAATCTAATCATCATGGGCTGTCGCGGATTGGGCTTAACTGATGAAGGCGCAGCCGAGAGCGTGACGAATCGAGTGATTAATTTGTCTCCTTGCCCAGTTTTGATTGTTCCCTAGGAAAGAAATCAGCTTGTGTTGATGCTCTAAAGGTAGGGTGGGCAGTGCCCACCCCACTCTAGGGTAAGAATTATTTCAACCGTTCCTGTACATACGATCCCAACTCATTAATTGAGACACGTTCTTGCTGGAGTGTATCGCGATCGCGAACAGTAACCGTATCCAGCCATGATGGCTTCTCGCCATACCCTAGCGTGTCGAAATCAATCGTTACACACAAAGGCGTCCCTACCTCGTCGTGGCGACGGTAGCCTTTACCAATGTTGCCTGTATCTTCATAAAAGACTCGCCCAAAACCCATTGCCTGAAGATTCTGTTTAATTTGTTTGGCTTTGGTGACAATCTCCGGTTTATTGCGAGCAAGGGGCAGAACAGCCACTTTAATGGGTGCTAAATGAGGCTTAAGTTTGAGGACGATGCGCCGCGACCCATTTTCGAGCATCTCATCCGTGTAAGCTTCAGTTAATACCGCCAATACCCCACGATCTAACCCTGCCGACGGTTCAATGACAAACGGCACGATCGCTTGGTTCGTTTGGGGATCGGGGATAACTAACTTAGCGGTACTCTCTGAATTCGACTCCACTCGCGCCGTTATGTTGTAACTCGACTGGCTACGCGTATGCGAACCGAGATCAAAATCGGTGCGGTTAGCAATGCCCTCCAATTCCTCGAAACCGTGAGGGAAGCGGTACAAAATATCCACTGTTGCTTTCGCGTAATGCGCCAGTTCATCCGACTTTTGGGGAGACGCCTGCAAGTTATCACTGCTAAGGCCTTGCATCCGCCACCAGCGCAACCGCTCATCAATCCAGTGCTGATGCCACTTTTCGTCTGTTCCAGGCTGCACGAAATATTCGATCTCCATCTGCTCGAACTCGCGCACTCGGAAGATAAAGTTACGTGGCGTAATCTCGTTACGAAATGCCTTACCAATCTGAGCAATGCCAAAGGGCAGGCGGCGCGATGTTGAATCAACCACGTTCTTAAAGTTCGTGAAGATTCCCTGTGCCGTTTCCGGTCGGAGATAAGCGTAAGATTCTTCGTCCGCAATCGGCCCAACAGTAGTTTTAAACATCATGTTGAAAGGACGGGGTTCCGTCAAATCGGTGGAACCACACTTTTCACAACGCCCATCTTTAATGTGATCTGCTCGCCAGCGACTTTTGCAATTGCGACAGTCCAGCATTGGATCAGAAAACGTTGCCTCATGACCTGAGTAACGCAGCACCAGGCGATGAGTTAAAATCGCCGCATCCAAGCCTTCCACATCATCGCGTTCATAGACATTGGCACGCCACCAAGCAGCTTTGAGATTATTCTTTAGTTCAACACCTAATGGGCCGTAATCATAGGTTCCTTGTAGCCCACCGTAAATGTCAGAGCCAGGAAAGATAAAGCCACGCCGCTTGCATAGTGATACCAATTCTTCCATTGTCGTTGCGGGCATAGCTAAACCTCTTGTGGTGTAAAAACAACTATAGTGAGTGGATAAAATTCAAGTTGGTTAAGATGCACCAAAAGAGATATTTTCTCTCAAGATTTTTTCCGAATTACCTCTAATTTCGCAAGCAGGTTTCTCTTAA
>JBFLZA010000512.1:0-6882 GCA_040756535.1 Cyanobacteriota bacterium | reverse complement strand
GAGGTAATTTATGATTGACGCAGTGTACCCTCCAGACTTAGCAGATGCGTGGGCGCGTGTCTTTGGTCACGCTTGGCATAAGAACAATAAAGACTTTCTGCAACGGCTGAGGAAAGATCCAAAATACGCAATTACTGACGTAGTAGACTCTGGCAATCCTGAACATCTAGTAGGGTCTTGTGCCACTATCCTAGAGTATGTAAATAGCGATAACTGCGAGTACGGTTTCGTGTCGCTTCCTAGCCTCCCACCGGCTTTACAGGAATTAAGTGAGGAACAACTCTACGTGTATGCTAATCAGAACGAAATGTATGGAATCTTCAGAGTAACTTGAACCGAAAAGCCTCCCATTGGGGAGCCATTGAAAGTTGGTAATCCTTGGATTAATCGATGGCGTCGTTCAAGGATTAGCGTACCCCATAAAATCGCATAAGCTTTGTAACGGATTAGTCTACCTGACTATTTTGCGAAACCCACCCATAAAGAGAGGTACCGGGTGGCACCCCCCGGGGGGGGTTGTCGGGATGCTTGGGCACGTGTTTTTGCCTACGCTTGGCAGAATGACGACTTTCAGCGACGACTGAATAAAGATCCGAAAACAGCGATTGAGAATTTAGTTAGCTCTGGCCAACCCGATCACTTAGTAGAATTTTGTACTATTATCCTTCGGTATGTAAACGATCCAGACTCTGAGGAGGGTTTCTTGGCGCTTCCTCCTCCACCAGAGATATTAAGAACTACAAACGAGGAAGCACTTTATAACCATGCCAAACAAGACGGATTGTACGGAATTCTGAGAGTATGTTGAACTGAAAAGCCACTTGTGTTGGAGCTAGTGTCGCTTACTCGCTAAGCTGCGTCCGCTTCGCTAACGCTCTAAGCCAAAAGCATTGAGAAGGCTCCAAGGTAGGAGGAAGGTAGAGGGATTGTGGATGTATTAACTCCCAATTCTCTACCTCTATAGATTGCAAATTTTCTCTTCTAGACTCAGCTTGGGAACGAGAAAAAGGTAGAAGGCAGAAGATTGTAAAAAGCGCTTAAAAATAAATGATGATGCGCCAACCGAGGTTTAAGCCCTGTTTCCGTTGTGAAATTGTCCCCTCAGACGGCGTGTTTTTAATTTCCGAAAACGAACACTTCCTGCTTCGCGGAGAGGCTTACATTGGCTTAGCACCACTCCTCGACGGCAAACACACCGTAGAAGAGATTATCGATATCCTCCACAACGAAATATCTGCTCCCGAAGTATTCTACTTGCTCGATCGCTTGCAAAGTAAAGGCTATCTCGTTGATGCCAAAACATCGATACCATCAGAACAAGCGGCGTTTTGGGAGATGCTGGGCAAAGATTCAGAGCAAGTAGCACAACGATTGCAGGAGGTGACAGTTTCTGTCGTTTCCTTTGGTCAAATCGACGCTGAACCTTTCAAAACCATGCTGACATCCCTTGGAGTTCGTGTCGGTGAGGGTGGCGAACACTGGGTGGTGTTGACTGATGATTATTTGCAAGAGGGTTTGGATGCCTTCAATCAGGATGCCTTGAGTTGCGATCGCTCGTGGATGTTGGTCAAACCTGTAGGAATAGAGATGTGGGTTGGCCCTGTCTTTATCCCCAGTAAAACGGGGTGCTGGGAATGCCTAGCGCATCGACTGCGAGGACATCGGAAAGTCGAACGCTACCTGCAACAGCGAAAAAATACGACTCAACCCTTGCCAACCTCCCTTTCCGCTTTACCATCCACCCTTTCTACAATCCTTAGCCTCGCCGCAACCGAGACGGTTAAATGGGTAGTTTGCTCTCAAAACGAAAGTCTAGAAGGTAATATCGTCACTCTCAACGCCCTCTCCTTAGAAAAGTGCAACCATGTTCTCGTCCGGCGTCCCCAATGTCCGCGATGTGGAGTTCCGAGAGAATTGCTCCCCTCCCTTAGTAAGGGAGAGGTTGGGGGAGAGGTTAGACAGTCAGCCGCGATCGCACTACAAAGCCGAAAGAAATCCTTTACCCGTGATGGCGGACATCGCAGCGTCTCACCAGAGCAAACCTTTAAAACATTCGCACACCACATCAGTCCCATTACCGGCATCATCGGCGTTCTTCGGCAAGCTTCTACATGGGAGGACGAGGCTGGATTGACACCTTCCTATAGCGCCGGTTACGGCTTTATCGATACGTTGGATGACTTAAATGGGCTGCAAGAAAGCCTGAGAAGCGAATCCTACGGCAAGGGAAGGAGTAACATACAGGCAAAAGTCAGCGCGTTGTGCGAAGCGATCGAGCGATATACAGCTATATTTCAAGGGGATGAACCGCGAATTCGCGCTAGGTTCAAAGACTTGGGAACAGCTATTCACCCAAACGCCTGTATGCTGTTTAGCGATCGCCAGTTCCAGAATCGCGATCGCCTTAATGGAAATCGGATCAGCTTTGACTGGATTCCAGAGCGATTCGACGAAGACAGGGAAATCGAGTGGAGTCCTGCTTGGTCGTTAACATACAACGAAGTTCGATATATCCCAACGGCTTACTGTTACTCCGGTTATTCCCAAAAATACAATACCCTGTTCGCTAGTGCCGACACCAACGGATGTGCCACTGGAAACAATTTGGAAGAGGCAATCTTGCAAGGCTTTATGGAGTTGGTAGAGCGAGACAGCATTGCGCTGTGGTGGTATAACCGCTTACCTAAACCAGCAGTGGAGCTTTCCAGCTTTGATGAACCGTACTTTCAGGAACTGTTAACCTTTTACAAAAAGCTACATCGCGACCTTTGGGTACTCGATATCACCAGCGATTTGAACATTCCCGCCTTCGCCGCCATCTCCCGGCGAAACGACCAACCAGAGGAGAACATTATTCTCGGTTTCGGAGCGCACTTTGACCCACGCCTTGCCGTTCTCCGCGCCTTAACCGAACTCAATCAATCCCTTCCTGCTACGTTCTTTGGCATGTTCGCTCCCAACCAAGCATACCGCGATCGCGATCGGGAGGCGATCAACTGGTGGAAAACAGCAGCGATCGCAAACCAACCTTATCTACTTCCAGATCAAACCTCAACCCCAAAGACTCAAGCCGATTATCCCAGACAGTGGAGTGACGATATCTATATAGATGTGAAAAACTGTGTGGGTATTGCCGAAGCGCAAGGATGGGAAACCGTGGTGTTGGATATGACCCGACCCGACCTTGGATTATCTGTAGTAAAGGTGATTGTACCCGGTCTGCGACATTTCTGGCCTCGATTTGGAGCGGGTCGGCTATATGACATACCCGTCAAAATGGGTTGGTTAACTAAACCCCTAACTGAGGAGCAGTTGAATCCTCTGCCTGCTTTTTTCTAAGGGGTCGTAGAACTAAATGCCTAAGGTGGACAGTGCCCAACTCTATTTAGACAAAAGCGATCGAGTCATTAAGCAGTGCCCACCCTACATAAGGCTCCTAACTCCTGACTCCTGACTCCTAACTCCTAACTCCTGACTCCTGACTCCTAACTCCTGACTCCTAACATCAAATGAGCCATGTTTAATGGATATCAAATTATAGATGCAGATTGCCATGTATTCGAGCCAATCAATATGTGGGAAAAGTACCTCGAACCTGCATTTAAAAGCTGTGCACCGTCAAGGGATATGACAGTCGAGGGTCAGAAGATTGTTAACAAAGTATCCGAACAACTCCAGCGCGAAGGGCTTAAAGTGATGATTCGGGATTACACCAGCTATGGAATCAATAGCTATGATCCGGAGTCTCAAGTCAAGGCAATCAAAAAAATGGGGGTTGATGTATCCTTTCTTTATCCCACTATGGGACTGTGGCTGTTTGCCGTGGATACAATGGAGCCGCAACTGGCTGGAGCATTCACCCGCGCCTACAACAATTGGTTGCGAGACTTTTGTAGCTATGACTCGCAAATTCTCAGAGGCGTGGGAGCAATTAATCTGCACGACCCTAACGATATGGTGCCCCAATTGCATCAAATCGCCGAGTTCGGCTGGAAAGCTGTATTTTTGCGACCTAACCCAGTCAAGGGGCGACTGCTTTGTGACCCTGCCTATGAACCCTTTTGGACGGAGTGCGATCGCTTAGGGATAGCTGTTAGCATCCATGAGGGGACTCATTGCCAGTTGCCATCCACTGGTGCCGATCGCTTCAACACCCGTTTTGCCATGCACGCCTGTTCTCATCCAATGGAACAGATGATGGCAATGTTGGCACTGATTGAAGGAGGAGTGCTAGAGCGCCACCCTAATTTACGGGTAGGGTTTCTAGAGGCTGGCTGCGGTTGGGTGCCATACTGGCTGTGGCGGTTAGATGAAGAGTATGAAAACTTCGCCTGGGAAGTCAAAGATAACGTGAAAATGAAGCCTTCGGAGTATTTCCGCCGCCAATGTTTTGTGTCATTTGAACCGAGTGAGCCTTATCTTTGCGAAACGATTGATCGCATCGGCTCCGATAACTTGCTTTTCAGTTCTGACTTCCCTCATATCGACCACAAGACAGATGCGATCGAGGACGTTGTAGCCCTTGAAGATCGGCTGTCTCCAAAGACTGTGCAAAAGCTACTCTGGGATAACCCCACTCGCTATTACGGACTGCATCTCTAAAGTTACTTGAGTGGTATACATCGGCTTTGTAAGGGCACGACCTGTCGTGTCCTACCTTGTGTACGCAACAACTCTAACCGCTACAGACTGATGGTTGACTGACAAATCTCTGGGAAATGAATTTATAAAATTTGTAAAATACTTTTCAGATCAAGATTGGGTGCCTTAATGAAAAAAAGAGAAGGTTGATTAGATCCTGCTTGCAGCTATTTTGTCAGCCAATTAGTCTGTTGTCCTTTGAAACCAGCAAGAAGCGAACCGACGATGCTAAATATTTCCGGCTACAAAATTACCAAAAACCTGTATGAAAGTGCAAACTCGCTGATTTATCAGGGACAAAGGCAAGCTGATAATCAACCTGTTGTCCTCAAAATCCTGAAACAAGCCTATCCACCGCCGGAAAAAATAGCCGGGTTTAAGCGGGAGTATGAAATCACCAAAAGCTTAGACCTGAAGGGGGTAGTGAATGCCTATAGCCTGCAAAACGACCACAACAATTGGGCGATGGTACTGGAAGATTTTGGCGGTGAATCTCTCAAGCAGTTAATGCAAACCAGACAATTCTCCCTGAGCGAGTTTTTGTCCCTTGCCATTCAGGTCGCCGATATTCTCGGTCAGGTGCAGCAACGCCACATTATACATAAAGATATTAACCCGTCCAACATTGTTTTGAACCCAACGACGGGTCAACTCAAACTAATCGACTTTGGTATTGCAACGGTTCTCTCGCAAGAAAACCAAACCCTACGCAACCCAAATGTACTAGAAGGGACGCTAGCCTATATATCGCCAGAACAAACAGGGCGAATGAACCGAGCGATCGATTACCGCACTGACTTTTACTCCCTGGGAGCCACCTTCTATGAAATGCTAACAGGGCAACTGCCTTTTGACACAACCGATGCGATGGAGTTGGTGCATTCGCACATTGCCAAATTACCCACCCCACCGGAACAGATGAGTAGGGGAGATGGGCAGATTCCCAAGGCTGTTTCTGACATTGTCATGAAATTAATGGCCAAGAATGCCGAAGAGCGTTATCAATCAGCCTATGGGCTGAAGGCCGACTTAGAGGAATGTCATAGGCAATGGCAAGCTCAAGGACAGATTGACCCCTTTCCATTGGGGCGTGTCGATGTTTCAGACCGATTTCAAATTCCACAAAAGCTGTATGGTAGGGAACAAGAAGTACAAACTATACTAGCCGCCTTTGACCGAGTAGCAGCAGGGGGAGATGGGGAGAGAGGAATATGGGGAGAGGAAAATGCCCAATCACCAGTCCCCAGCCCTCAATCCAAAATCCAAAATCCTGGGCGCTACTTAAGGTCGGAGGTCTCCTCCGACCCGGACTTCGTCCCGCTTCGCTACCGCGCCCCAAAATCTAAAATCGCCATGATGTTGGTGGCGGGTTATTCTGGCATCGGTAAGTCAGCTTTGGTACAGGAAGTCTATAAGCCAATTACGCGGCAACGAGGGTACTTTATCTCCGGGAAATTCGATCAATTTCAAAGAGATATTCCTTATGCATCGCTCGTGCAAGCTTTTCGTTCCCTAATTTCGCAACTGTTGGCCGAAAGCGAATCCCAGATAGCCGCATGGCGCGAAAAACTCTTAGCCTCTCTCGGCGACAATGGTCAGGTGATCGTTGATGTAATTCCCGAAGTAGAACTGATTATTGGTCTCCAGCCTACTGTACCCGAACTCGCTCCTGCCGAAGCCCAAAATCGCTTTAATTTGGTATTTCAAAACTTCATTAAAGTCTTTACTCAAGCCTCACATCCACTGGTGATATTTTTGGACGATTTACAGTGGGCAGATGGGGCATCGCTGAAATTGATTGAATTGTTGATGACTGCGCCCGATAGCCAATATCTGTTTATCATCGGTGCGTATCGGGATAACGAAGTCAGTGAAGGGCACCCTTTAATGTTGACGCTAGATGAAGTTGATAAAGCAGGGGGGATTGTCAATTCTATTAATCTCGGCCCTCTTGACTTATCCAACGTCAACCAATTGATTGCTGACACGCTTCATAGTGAACCGGAGACGACCAGACCGCTTGCTGAATTGGTGATGACAAAAACCAATGGCAATCCTTTCTTTATCAATGAATTTTTGAAGTCACTGTATAGTGAAAAACTGCTTACCTTTAACCCTCCTCAGTCCCCCCTTAATAAGGGGGGAGGTAAAGATTTAACTCCCCTCATGTCCCCCCTTGTTAAGGAGGAAAGTAAAGATTTAACTCCCCCCATGTCTCCCTTTATTAAGGAGGAAAGTAAA
>JBFLZA010000511.1:0-6895 GCA_040756535.1 Cyanobacteriota bacterium | reverse complement strand
GTAGGGGTCTGACCTTCGTGAAGAACAACGTAAGCTACTAAACGCTTCTCACCAGGTACATCCTCCCGGTCAACGACCGCAGTTCCTTGCACAGCAGGGTGCCTGTTCAGCACAGTCTCGATCTCCCCTAGTTCAATCCGAAAACCTCTAATTTTCACTTGATGGTCGACACGACCAAGGAACTCTATCTCTCCGTCGAGCCGATAGCGTACTAGGTCGCTAGTCTTATATAAACGCGCACCAAGCTCATTACTGAAAGGATTTGGAATAAATTTCTCCTCTGTCAACTCGGGTTGGTTCAAATAACCGCGAGCCAAACCGTCACTGCTAATATACAGTTCACCGGGGACTCCAATAGGAACAGGCCGTAGATGAGAGTCCAGTAGATAGATCTGCGTGTTAGCAATCGGGCGACCAATAGAAGGTGTCATATCAGCCTGTCCGTTAGAGGTAACCAGCCCAGAAGTGGTGACGACGGTATTCTCGGTCGGACCGTAGTTATTGACTAACTTGAAGGGCACTGAAGCTGATGGATAGCGATGCAGTTTGTCTCCACCAACCAGTAAGCTCCTCAGAGCTAAAGCTTTAGGCCAATCTAACAACAAGAGAGTCTCTGCGAGCGGTGTCGGTAGAAAACTAATAGTGATGTCTTTGGATACAAGCCAATCCCGAAGCTTTATCGGAGAGGCAAGTGTCTCGGTGTCAACAAGATAGACACTCGCTCCAGCAGAAAGGTAAGGCCATAATTCCCACACTGAAGCATCAAATGCTATCCCTGCTAACTGAGTCGCTCGGTCTGATGACGTGACCTCAAAAGCGCGTTGATGCCAAAAAGTCAAATTTAGCAACCCTTTATGAGTAACCAAAACCCCTTTAGGCTTACCTGTCGAGCCAGAAGTATAGATGATATAGGCCAAGTTTTTAGCTGTCACACCACTATCCAGATTTTCCTCGTCCTCTAGGGCTATATCCTCCCAGTCTGAGTCTATGCAGATCACCTGTGCCCAGTGGGCTGGCAGTTTGTCTAACAAGCGCTCTTGGGTCAGCAACACTGGTGCCTGGGCATCTTCCAACATAAAGGCTAGGCGCTCGAAAGGATACGTCACATCCAAGGGAACGTAAGCTCCACCAGCCTTGAGGATAGCCAGCAGACCTACCACCATTTCCACCGACCGCTCCATACAAATGGCGACAAGTACCTCAGATCCAATACCCCGTGCTTGCAGGTAGTGCGCCAGCTGATTTGCTCGACGGTTCAGCTCGCGGTAGGTCAGTTGCTCGTCTTCAAAGACCAAGGCCACAGCATCTGGTGTATTCTCTACCATGACCTCAAATAATTCATGGATACACGCATCCTGGGAATAGTTAGTCTGAGTGTTATTCCATTCCACTAGTAGCTGATGCTGCTCTTGTGCCGTTAAGAGCGGCAAGTCTAAGATCTGTCCTTCGGAAGCGGCGGGGAAACTTTTCAGTAGGGTCTTCAAATGTCCCAGCATCCGGGTAATCGTAGCTGCATCAAAGCGGCAGCAACTATACAGGATTCTGAGCGACAATTGCACACCTGGGTATACAATCAAGCTGAGAGGGTAGTTTGTTGCATTTTCCTGGGAAACTACTCGGAAATTGGAGAGTTTGAAGCTTTGTTCCTGCTTCTGAAAGGAAGTATTTACTGGATAGTTTTCAAAGACAATAATGCTCTCGAACAGCGGTAAAGTGCGAGGCACGTCACTCCACTCTTGAACCTGCACCAGCGAACTATGCTCGTACTTGCGAACCTCAACTTGCTGCACTTGGAGCGTCTTCAGCCACGGCAGAAGAGATTCCTCGGTTGGAATCCGTACCCTCGTCGGCAGGGTATTGATAAACAATCCCACCATAGAATCAACTTTTGCTAAGCTCGCTAAACGACCAGAAGAAGTAACTCCAAATACCACATCTTCCTCGCCGCTATAACGACTCAGGAGTAGAGCCCAAGCTCCTTGCACCAGAGTGTTCAGGGTCAGCTGATGCTTTCGTGCGAAGCTTTGTAAAGCTGCTAAGGTGTCTGCGGATAGATAGATTTCCTGCCAATCGTAGTCATCTTCTTGGGTGCGTAAGCGATTAGAAGTCCGCTCCTCTCCCAAAGAAGTTGGTGCGGTGAACCCCTGGAGAGTCTTCCGCCAGAATATCTCTGCTTGGGACAAGTTCTGCTGTAGTAGCCATGCGATATAGTCCCGATATGGACGAGGTTGTTCTAGGTACAAATCCCGCTTTTGGCAGCTTGCCTCGTAAAAAGCAAAGACTTCCTTGAAGAGTAAGGATGCAGACCACCCATCGAGTATCAGATGGTGAGAACTCCAAATAACTTGATAGGTGTTCTCAGTCATCTGGATAAGAGTCAGGCGCATCAGTGGAGGCTGGGAAAGGTCGAAGCCCCGAATTCGATCAACCTTGAGGAAGGTCTCTAGTTTCTCTTCCTGCTCTTGTGTGGATAGTTCTCGCCAGTCTTGCTGCTCCCAAGGCAGTTCAACCTGCTGATATACTACCTGATAAGGCTGATCGAGATCTTTCCAATAAAAAGAAGTTCGCAAAACTGAGTGTCGAGCTACAACTTTCTGCCAAGCTTGCTTAAACGCCGATACGTCAAAAAAGCCATAATGTGACCAACTGAGCTGTTCAATATACACTCCCGACGTTGGAGCATAGAGGGTATGGAAAAGCATGCCCTGCTGCATCGATGAAAGTTCGTAGATGTCTTCGAGATTCTCTACTTTCATTTAGCTTGCCTCACTTCAGATTGGCTGATAGTTGCAATCAACTTATTCAAATCGTTTTGACTCATCTTCGGTGCCAGAAAGTCTGAAGGGGTATAGCCTCCTGCATCGGGTGATTGGCAGTGGCTAATGATCGCTCGCAGCACCTCTATAAATTTCTGCGCCAAACTCTCAATTGTGGTACGTCTGTAAACGTCTTCGCTGTACGTCCAATCCAAGTAAAGTTGACCACCAGCTATCATTCCGTTAATTTCCAGCAGATAGCGATGGCTACCCTGCAGGGTGCAGTCCGGCCCTCTAAGCGGCAGAGTCAACTTCAATAGAGAAGACTCGGGTAGAATCTGCTCAAACTGCCCCAGATAGTTGAAACTCACTTCGGACTGAGGAAGAACTCGCAGTTGCTCGACAATTGTTATGTCTGTGCTGAGGTAGCGCAGTATGCCATATCCGATACCCCGCTTGGAAACTTGGCGAAGCTGCTCTTTAATTGACTTCAATGCATCTCCTGGGGTAAAAGCTTCATCTAGGTTGAGCAGCACTGGAAAGATAGAAGTGAAATCGCCCACTGTGCGCGACAGGTCTACATCTTCAAAAATTTCCTCCCGTCCGTGTCCCTTCAGATCAACTAACAGCGATCGTACTTCCCTCCACTGCACGAAAACCTGTACTAGCGCTGCGAGCAGTACTTCGTGAATTTGGGTTCTATAAGCTGTTGATACCTCCTGTAGAAGAGAGCTGGTTTCTTCGACACTTAGTCTTACCGATACAGTGCGAACTAAGATCGCGCTGTTAGCTTCCCCAGAATAGTCCTTTGGAAGGCAGGGAACCCCACTTCGCAGCTTTGCTAGCCAGTAATCCAGCTCTTGCTGTAATTCTGCTGACTGAGCTTTTTCTATTAGCCGCTCAGACCATTTCTTGAATGAAGTTGTTTTAAGTGGAAGCTGAATTTCCTCCCCCTGGCTAAGCTGTTGGTAGGCTGTCTGAAAATCCTCCAGTAAAATCCGCCAAGACATGCCATCGACTGCCAGCTGGTGAATAACGATTAACAGGCGGTTTGGCCTTTGCTTACCTAAGTCAAAGAAGGCAACTCGCATAAGCGACCCTTCCGAAAGGTTCAGTTTAGCCTGTTGTTCTGCTGCTGCTGCCTCAATGGCAAGGTCTTGTTCCGTCTCGGTCAGTGGCGATAAATCTACCCGTGTAAACGGCACAACCTCATTAGGTTCGACGTTAATTTGCTGCCAGTCGGCGTCCTTGCAGACAAACTGTAGGCGTAGCGCATCATGATGTACGAGCAATTTCTGCGCTACCTGCTTCAGCAGCGTATAGTCCAAATCTTGCTGGACTTCCAACACAATTGCTTGGTTCCAGTAATTTGGGTCAGGCAGATTCTGTTCAAAAAACCAGTGCTGGATGGGTGTAAGGGGTATCGGTCCCGTCACCAGATTCTGTTCAACTTGGATTTGGCTAGCTACGGCTGCTAACTCAGCAATTGTCTGATGCTCGAATAGCTGTTTAGGAGTAAGTTGAATACCTGCCTCGTTGCCTCTAGAGATAATCTGAGTGTTGAGGATAGAGTCTCCACCCAGATCGAAGAAATTGTCGTGAATGCCTACCAGCTCAATACCGAGGATCTCTTGCCAGATGTTGGCAAGAGTTTGTTCAATTTCATTTCGAGGAGCAATGTAATCATTTCCCAAAGGTGGTCGTAGATGTGTTTGTCTTGTTAGAGGAATCGGCTCTACTACTTTTAATGTTGCAGATACTTCATTACTACTCACCAGGGAGTCCATCTGCTGTGAGGTCTGCTGAATTTCAACCCTATATTCCTGTCTGGGTGGGTCAATCCAGTAACGCTGCCGCTCAAATGGATAAGTAGGTAAAGGAATACGGTGACGCCTTAATTCACAACTCGAGGCATAAAAGCCTGCCCCATCCAGCTGGTCACCAGTTAGCCAAAGCCGACCAGCCGCGTTCAGCAAGAATTCTACATCAGACTGTGGATCTTTAGGATGGCGAAGCGAAGAAAGCACAATCTGTCCCGGCTCAGATGAGTTCTGTTTAGCCAAAGCGGTCAAAGTCAGACCAGGTCCTACCTCTAGTAAGATCCGCTCTGGCTGTTTCAACAACTCTTGTATCCCTTCAGCGAATCGTACGGTTTGACGGAGGTGCTTAGCCCAGTAGCTAGGATTCGTTGCTGTCTCCGCTGTAATCCAAGTCCCGGTGACATTCGATATGTAGGGAATCTGCGGTGTGTGCAGTTTAATTTTTTTAACTTGATTAGTGAATGGCGCTAAGATAGCCTCCATCATCTGGGAATGAAAGGCATGAGAGGTATGTAGCCGACGAAAGTCTACCGCTTTTTTCGTCAACAAGCATTCAAGTTGAGCTACCGCATCTACAGAACCTGCCACTACGCACAGGGATGGTCCATTACTTGCAGCTAAAGAGAGATTTTGATCCAGCATGGGTTGTAATTCTTCCGCTGCCAGGGCAACAGAAAGCATGCTGCCACGGGGTAATTGCTGCATCAGTTGTCCCCGTTTAGCCACTAAGCCCAAGGCGTCTTCAAGGGAGAAAACCCCGGACAGACACGCTGCCACATATTCACCGACACTGTGACCAATCATAGCCACAGGACGTATTCCCCACTCTATCCACAATTTTGCTAGGGCATACTCAATAACAAAGAGTGCTGGTTGAGTAAGGCTGGTCTGCTCGAGTTGTTGCCTTGCTACTTCAGTCTCTTGTTCGCTTGGGTAAAGTACTTGACGTAGGTCAATTCCTAGATGAGGTTGGAGCAGCTCACAACAGCGCTCGACCTGCTTCTGGAAAGTTGGCTCACTCTGGTAAATTTCCCGAGCCATGTTCACATACTGTGATCCTTGCCCAGGAAACATAAACACAACTGGTCGGTCGCCAGATTCTTGCAAGTAAGTAAAAACTCGTTTTGAATCAGCTACCTCCAGCGCTCTCACAGCATCATCAAGGTCATGGCAGACCAATATGCGTCGATGACTGAAGGCTTTTCGCCCTACTTTAAGGGTGTAAGCTACATCAGCAAGATTGAGATCGGGATGCTGCTTTAAGTACTTGGCGAGGTTTGCAGTTGTACTTTCCAGTGCAGAACTGGTTTTGGCTGAAAGCACCAATAACTGCCAGGGGCGAGAAGGTTCAGAGGCTCCGGTAGAAGGGGCTTCCTCCAGGACTACATGGGCATTTGTTCCTCCAATCCCGATGGAACTGACTCCAGCGCGGCGGGAAGTTTTGCCTATGTTCCATTCACGAAGTTTTGTGTTGACGTAGAAAGGACTGTTTGCAAAATCAATTTGTGGATTGGGCTGTTGGAAGTGCAGGCTGGGTGGCAACAACTTGTGCTTGAGGGCTAGGACAGTCTTGATTAAACTGGCAACACCAGCTGTTGCAACCAGGTGACCAATATTGGTTTTTACTGAGCCAATTGCACAGAAGCCTTGTTTCTGAGTACTAGCACCAAACACCTTCTGAAGAGCCGCGATTTCAATAGGATCTCCTAAATGTGTTCCAGTTCCGTGGGTCTCTACATAAGTGATTGTTTCAGCTTCAACCTCAGCTACTGCCAGAGCTTCTGCAACCACCTTTACTTGCCCATCTATGCTAGGTGCTGTGTAACCAACTTTTAATGAACCATCGTTACTGATAGCTGAACCCCTGATAACTGCCTGAATGCTGTCTCCATCATTTATGGCGTCCTCTAACCGCTTCAAAACCACAACTCCTACACCGCTGCCAAAAACGGTTCCTCGTGCGTTAGCATCAAAGGCTCGACAGTGCCCATCCGGCGACACAATTCCTCCCTCTTGATAAAAGTAACCGCTCTTTTGTGGCACTTTTATCGAAACTCCACCAGCTAAAGCCATATCACACTCGCCATTCAGTAAACTTTGGCAGGCTATGTGAACGGCAACTAATGAGGTAGAGCAAGCAGTTTGGATACTAACACTAGGCCCACTAAGATTTAATTTGTATGATACTCGTGTAGTCAGGAAATCTTTATCATTACCAATCAAAACCTCTAAAGAGTCTAACGACTGACCCAATCCATTGGGGATGAGGTTAGATAGTAGGTAAGTGTAAGTATTTAAACCTGCACCAGCATAAACACC
>JBFLZA010000510.1:0-6902 GCA_040756535.1 Cyanobacteriota bacterium | reverse complement strand
AATGTGTAGAATCTGATGGTTTAAAAGATTATCCTGCAAGGCTGGGAAATTAAAAGCCCTGTTGAGGAATTTTTCACCCTGATAAATCCCTTGATTATCAGTCGAGTCTTTTTTAATGATCGCATCCAATTCTACAGGTACATTCGGCAAGGGGTTAAAGCCTGCAATTGCCTCAGATAAACCCAAGGCAAGGACAGAAGTTTGGGAACCTGGAGGTAGGCGATCGCGCACATCAGTTAAATCAGCCGATAGCACCGTAGATATGGTATAATTCTCAACTAAATACTTTTCCCCGTCAAATAACGCACTCATCGGGATGTAGCGAGTGACGCGATCGAGGGAGAAAACTAAATTCTTAATTTCATTGGTTTTCAACTCCGCTTCCAAAGGCTTAATTAGCCAGTCGTAAAGTTGCTTACCTGTTGCTTGAACTTCGGAAATATTAGACTTGGGATTTTGCAGGAGTTGACGAAATTTCACAACCGTTTCTCCCAACTGCTGTTGTCCAATACCAGAAATTTCGTAGCTGTTAACCACACCCCCTTGGGATGCCCACCAAAGCCAAGTTTTGTCTTTTAGCACGAAGGGATAAATCAGTATAGTATTAGGCTGGGCTTCAATAATTTCCCTGGCTTTACGAGGTAAGTCTTCTGGATCGAAAATGGCGCGATCTTGAGCAAGACGGCTGCGAATTTCTGCTGTGAGCGATTGAGTAGTTTGGTCAAATTGCTGGCTTAAAAGCTGAAGTTGCTCATTCAGTTCCCTTAGTTTCTCACATCGAGTTTGCTTGCATTTCTCAACCTCTCTCCCGAAAGCCGTTAAACTGTTATAATTTTTCAAAATTTCTTCTTCGGTTGAGGTCAATGTAATTCCATCTGTCTGTCCTCCTGCTCTAGTATCTTGAGTAAAGTCGCGTAATTCTTCAATTTTGAGTAATTCCAAAACTTGCTGCGCTTCTAAAACTCGTCCTTGCGATAATAAAAGCTCAGCTAAGCGTCGATAGATATCTGCAACCGTTTCTGTGTAAGACTCTTGTTGCTCTTGTGGCAGCACCTCCAACTCTTGCCGAATTCCTTCTGCCACATTGACCGATTGCTTGTAGAATGCGATCGTTAATTCGGGTTTGCTTTGCTGCTCCAGCAGGGCACCAATATTGCCGAGCGTAATTCTTGCACCTTCTTTATAACCGACTTCTTCGTAAATTACTGATGCCTGCCGATAGAATTCCAGTGCTTGTGGATATTGCTCCAGCTTGTAGTGAACTAATGCCAGATTGTTAAGAACAACTCCTTCCCCTGTACGGTTGCCAGTTTTTCGACGAATTGCCAATGCCTCTTGAAAGAATTCTAGAGCTTGAGAATACTTACCTAGCTGGTAACTCGCTAAACCAATTGTATTAAGAGTAGTGCCAATGCCTTCAAAATCACCAATTTCTCTGCGAATTTCCAGGGCTTGTTGATAAAATTCCAGCGCTTTGGAATACTGGTCTAAGTTGTAATAAACTCTTCCAATATTGTTAAGAGTAGCTCCTTCTCCTGCTTTGCTTCCGCTAGAACGATAGATTGCTTGGGCTTGCTGGTAGAATTCTAAAGCTTTAGAAAACTGACCTAGATCGTTGTACACTTCTCCAATGTTGTTGAGAACTGTCGCCACTCTCGGCTGTTCTAGACGTTCTAAAAAAATGGTCAACGCCTGTCGATAAAACTCTAGAGCTTTGGAGTAATTCCCCAGCCTGAAATAGGCAACTCCGATATTAGTAAGGGTAACTCCTTCTCCTGCTTTATCATCTAGTTCTTTGCGAATTGCCAAAGATTGTTGATAAAACTCTAGTGCTTTTGTATGTTCTCCCAGTTGGCGATAGATTCCCCCAATATTATTGAGGATTGTGCCTTCATCTATCCGGTTATTAAGTTCTCGGATAACTTTCAATGCCTGCTGATAAAAATCCAGTGCTTGGAAATACTGACCTTGGCTTTGGTAGAGTAGACCAATGCTGTTTAAGGTGCGCCCTTCACCTTTGCGATCGCCCAAGTCTTGGCGAATGGTTAACGCTTGCTGATAAGATTCCAGGGCTTGGGAATACTGTCCCAACTGGCGATAAGCTTCTCCAATATTATTGAGGCTAACTGCAATATTGGCGCGTTCTCCAATTGCCTCGTATATCGTAAGTGCTTGCTGAAATTTCTCTAGTGCTGCTTGAATTTGACCTCTATTAAGCTGCCCAACCCCCTCTTGAAGCAGTTGCTTAGCTTGAACCTCTCGCTCTTGAGGAGTTGGTGCCTGAGCCAAAGCTTTCGAGATTCCCAGATAAATTTCTTCAGAATGTAGCGATAGATTAGAAGTCTGACCCCACATATACAAGAGCAGGGTTGCAGTAAATACCTTGAGGGTGTGAGAACGGTAGAGCATTGAACCAAGCCTTTTTGAAAGGCAATTCATCAGCTATCGGGTTTGTCAACTATTTCCAACGTAATCGACATCACTGCTGATTTTGTTGAGATAGTAGTATCTACTACAGGAACCACTCTCCCGCGTCTGGGGAAAGAACCACCACGACTAGCGCCAGTCCCTTGATCGAAGGTATCGATAAAATCACCGACAACCTCCATCTGATTATCATCAGAGATAACTGATTCTGTGGTCTGTCTTTCCTGAGATGCTCGGTTCTGTAGGTCTAAGCGGACTCCCACTAAGGGAGCGCTACTAGCAACAATCACTATCTCACTTACACCTTTTCCTTTAGCAGATAACTTAAATTCGTCTTGAGCTGGATCGGGAATTAGCAAGGTTTGATTAGGTTTCAATTGGATGGCATCCCGCGCTCTTTGAACCCTATTAGGGAACAAAACCATGACCTCTTCAGCAGGGTCAATTGCTAAAACAGTGAGGTATACGATACGAGGTTCATTGTTTGTGATCCGCAACTGAAAACGCTCTCCTCCCTGGATTTTATATGGATTGGGAGAAGGAGCCTGAACACGTTGAGTTGGCTGTGTGTCTTCTTGCGTGAGACGGTGAGGAGTTAAGGAATTAGCTATTATTTCATCCTTTTTACCTACTACCTGCATGGAGATTGCAACATTTAGCTGTGGCAAGTTAGCAATGGAGGTTGATGTCACAACACGAGCTAACTGTAGCGACTTAAGATTGGAGCGCAAACGATTAATAGTATCATTCACCGTCTCTCCAGTTGCGCCAAAAGAGCCAGGAATCGGCTCGAATTTAGAGGAGAACAAGCCGACACTGCCAATAACTGGGAGATTGGTTAGCTGTTGTTTTTGCCATTCCCGACGATAAGCATCTGTTACACGACCCAAAATGTATTGCGCCTCGTCCTGCTGTCGGGATAGGGTTTCAATGTACGCGATCGCTTCTAGGGCTTGCTTTGCCTCGGTCATATCGTTGCCTAGCGATGGATCGAGACCAATACGCAAAGTCAAATTACTTAGAACTTCACGCAATTGCCCCTCTAGTCGCTCCGCCTCAACTTGTCTATCTTGAGTCGTTGCTTCTTGCGCCAGAGTATCCGAAATACCTACAGAGGTTTTTGTTTGCTCAAGAGGGGGAGTCAGGGAAAGCAACAGAGTAGCAGTTACAAGACTCAAAACCTTCAATTGTTGATGCATCGAGACATTCCCCCCGAACGCAACTTAGCGGTTGCCTTTCATTAATACGTTATTTCTTGCAGTCTGAAGCCATGATGGCATAAAAATTTGGCGGCGGCTGAGTTGAGTGCAACGGCTAAGTACAGGTCGCTTTTCCCCCTAACTCCCCTAATCTTTCCCTCGTCTTCTTTTGGCTCGACGCCGGAGTGTCTGTGCCAGTATTGTCGCTTCCCGCTCTGCTTTAAATAAGTCTACCGTTCGCGATGTCAGAACAAAAGAGCCAGATGATTTTTGATGAGCATTGGGTACATTAACGGTTTGGTACTCGCAAATATCTGCAACTGCACTAGTTGGTTCCTCAGTTGCCTGAATTGCTCTCCAGTCACGGTTCACTTCAGATGCGATCGCTTTAAACTCCAATATGGCTTCTTCCAACTCTACTGAAAGCTGATTGATGCGTACAGCTTGACTCTCCAAACGCTTCCAACCCTCAATTGTTCGTTGTCGCAGTACCGCTAAAGGCGATCGCAACGGGAAAGACACTAGAGGTGCTGGGCGATTATTACCCTGTACTGGTTTTGAGCCTTTTTGGGGAAAGAGGCGATACCGCTTGAACTGAATCAACTTAGTCCGAACTAATCGAATTCCTGGGGGCAGTTCTTTCATGTTGAGAAAGCAGGTGAATGAATAATAGAACATTTGTACTATAAAAGAGCCGAAATAGCAAAGGGGGATTTGAATTCCTCCCACCAAACTTCTTTCTCCCTTCCCCCTTCCCCAAGGGATTGCCTATGCCTCTGGAATTTTTCGTAAGACTAAAATAAGTGGCAGTGCAGTAGTTCAGGAGTATATGAGGATGGCGCTTACCCCTTCAACGATGTTGCCCTTAGGCACCCAAGCCCCCGATTTTCAGTTGCCAGATGTTGTTTCTAATCAAACCATCTCCTTAGATACCTTTGCAGGGAAGAAAGCACTACTGGTGATGTTCATCTGCCGCCACTGCCCCTTTGTAAAGCACGTACAGGGAGAATTAGCGCAGATTGGCAAAGATTATGCGGATTCCGATGTTGGTATAGTTGCGATTAGCGCCAATGATGCTGCCAATCACCCCGATGACGCTCCCGAAAAGCTCAAGGAAATGGCTCAAGAACTAGGATTTATGTTTCCTTTGTGCTATGACGAGAGTCAGGCAACTGCCAAAGCATATACCGCCGCTTGTACCCCAGACTTTTTTCTCTTCGATGCTGACCGTAAATTAGCTTATCGAGGTCAGTTAGATGATAGCCGTCCTAGCACGAATGAACCTGTTACGGGTAAAGATTTACGGGCTGCGCTCGACGCTGTACTTACCTCTCAACCCATCAATCCAAACCAAAAACCGAGTATCGGCTGCAATATTAAGTGGAAACCCGGAAATGCCCCCGCTTATTGAATTATGAATTGTAAATGATGAATGATGAATGATGAACGGTGAATGAGAAAAAACTGTTCATCACTCATTTTGACTATTTTATTTTTTAGCAATTAACCATCATAAATTGCGTAAATTAGAACGCATGAAAATTATTATTCCTTCAATATCTTTCGGTAAGAAAAGCATAAACGGCAACAGAGCAACACCGAAAAAAACTGTTAGGTTTCCGCTGTTTGTCGCTGTTTTCCTGAGCCTAGGCTTTGGCTTAAGTGGGTGTAGCAAGCAACTCACCAGTGCTGAACTAGAGAACTTGCGCCAAGAAGCGATCGCACGCAATCAAGAACTGATCACACGCTATGGGAAAAAGCCAACCCAGCCAAATTGGCAATTTAGGATTCAAGGGCAAATCACAACCGATAAACCTGTTGCGTTGAGTTGGTCAAAACTGGAATCGTTAGCAAAGAAAACCGTGTGGACGACCGATCCGCATCACACAAG
This sequence comes from Cyanobacteriota bacterium, assembly GCA_040756535.1. GTDB lineage: Bacteria > Cyanobacteriota > Cyanobacteriia > Cyanobacteriales > Coleofasciculaceae > JBFLZA01. The sequence goes on along the minus strand of JBFLZA010000510.1, from coordinate 1,385 downwards.
CGATCGCAAAGCCATGTTCCAGTTTCAGGGTGTCCCAATCTCAACGCTGCTCAAAGAGTTTGGTGTTGCCTCTAATGTCGAGGATGTAACCTTTGTGGCTTATGACGCTTACCGCTCCACCATCAGTCTCTCCGATTTGCGCCAATACCCGATTCTCCTTGCCCTAAAACGTAATAACCAAAAAATTACCCGTAGCGACGGCGGCCCTATTTACTTGGTTTTCCCTCATAGTCAGTTCCCGCAGCTTCAGCAAAAATATCCCGATCGCTACTGGGCATTTTACGTTACCGATATGATAGTTGGGACTGAGCCAATCAAACTACAGGTAGGACAACAAATCCTTGATGCCACCACCCTTAATAAATTGCCACCCATTACCATTGAAGAAACCGTTGGCTATCGCCTAGGTTGGCCTGTGGGTAAGGTTAAGCTTTATGGGGTGCGCTTGAGAGATGTTCTTGCCGTCGCCGGAGTGAAACTTCCTCAGGACAGTGCCGTCATCGTTCGAGGGAAGTCACCGATTTACCATGACTCCGTTAATCCCATTCGTATTGAGTCAGTCGATATCAAGCGATGCGATATTGTACTCGCCACTCACTGGGGCGATGAGCGAAAGCCGATTCCAGCAAAAATGGGGGGACCCGTGACTCTCGCCTTCACTTCTGAGTGTCAAACCCCGTCCGACGAGCGACGCTGGGTTACCTTCGTAGAGAAGCTTGAGGTTAGAAAATAAGCAAGGAGTCATGAGGAATGGGTAATGGGAAATTCAAAATTCACACCTGACCGATTACTCATTATCAGGCATTTCCTCAAAACCTTTAGGAAGCTGGCTTTGTTCCGCTCAATCCGTATCCGGATTATGGCTGCCACCACCTTGTTAATTGTGGTGATTGTCAGTGCCGTAGTGTGGAGCTGGGCTACAAATGAGAGTGAGGTTTATCGCACCTCAGAACGCCAGCAAGCTCAAACTCTTGCTGTAGCCTTATCCAACGCTTGGACGAATGAACTGGAAAACCAGAATTGGAGTCAAATTCGCTTAGGACTCAACCTACTTCTAGAACGCAATCCATCGTTTCTCTACATTCTCGTTTCAGACGCTCGGTTGTTTAATCAAATCGTCGCTGCTGCGCCCGATGATTTTCAGGAACAGTTTTTTCCTGATGTCGTTTCAGCCAAGGTTACAGAGTTAGCATGGAAAGTGTATGGCGGAACTAACCTAGAAGAAACATACCTCCTGCGAAACGTTGAGTTTCCCAAAGGGCTAGTGCGAGGGCGTCGGGGTGAACCCATGATTGAAGTTGCCGCAGACATGCGAAATTCATCGGGTGAACGAGTGGGGACTCTCCGCATTGGTATTTCCCTGCGAGAAGTTAACCGCGCCGTTA
>JBFLZA010000509.1:0-6996 GCA_040756535.1 Cyanobacteriota bacterium | reverse complement strand
GTACTGGTTTTTTAGTTTCCCCACGACTGTTACTCACGAATAATCATGTCATTAAATCTAGCGATACAGCCCTCCGTTCATTTGCAGAGTTTGGTTATGAACTTGATATGAGAGGGTCGTTTCGGTCTAGCAAACGGTTTCAGCTTATGCCCCAACTCGGATTTATTTCCGATCCCGACCTCGATTTTACCCTTGTAGCCGTGGCAGAGCGATCTGAAGATGGAAGTGCGGCATTACTTGATTACGGCTTTTTGCGGCTGAACCCCAACCTCCACAAAGTTGATGAGATGGAGTTTGTTACAATCATCCAGCATCCAAATGGAGAAGATAAGCACATTGCTGTTCGCGAAAATGAAGTAATTAAGATTGGAGACCGCAACGATTCTCAACGCAACAACTGGCTCTGGTACGTCAGTGATACGGCACCAGGATCTTCAGGAGCACCCGTATTCAACGATCAATGGCAGGTTGTTGCTGTTCACCACGCTGGTGTCCCTGAGACTCGTGAACGTAATAGTATCGTTGAATATCAACTCACCAACAACCAATGGGTTGCCAGGGAAGAGGCTGAGAGGTTGCCTGATGACAGAGTAAAGTGGGTTGCTAACGAGGGTGTACGCACTAGCAAGCTCATCGCTAAGGTGGTTGAACTGCATACTTCCCAGACCATACACTCCCCCCTAGTTCAAGAATTCTTAGATGATGCAATGGGTGTACGCACGTTCACAGGCACACCCAGTCAGGAAAGTATTGTGAGTTCTACAATCCTGACAACAAATGCTACCGAAAGCGCCCTAGACCAATTCTCCTTGGAACGCACAGGCAGACCTAGAAGCAATATCAATATACGTTCCTTGAGTTACTATGACGGTCGTCAGGGATACGACCCAGATTTCTTAGGTGTGACGATTCCTCTACCTCAGCTCACAGACAAGGCTCTTCGCTTCGGCTCTCCTGCTCAGGTGCAAGGTGCTTCGGACAACGTGCTGCGCTACACGAATTTTTCTGTGGTCTTCAATGAAAAGCGCCGGATGGCATTCTTCACAGCAGTGAATATTGACGGGAAACGTTGGGTCAACCTTAAGCGTGGAAATGATGCGTGGTACTTTGACCCCCGTCTGCCAAAGGAATTACAGATAGGTAACGAGCTATATGGCAATGAACCCGACAATTACTTTGATCGCGGTCATCTGACTCGCCGACTCGATCCCGTTTGGGGAGATATGGCAGCGCTTGCTGATGAAGATACTTTCCACTGGACAAACTGTGCGCCTCAGTATTGGGAGTTCAATCAAGGAAAAGAGCTTTGGCAGGGACTCGAAAACTTTATTCTTTACAACACAGACGAAGAAGATGTATGTGCCAGTGTATTCACAGGATCGCTATTTCAGGATGATGATGAAGAGCATCGCAGCGTTCTGATTCCACAGTACTTTTGGAAAGTGGTTGTGGTTACTGATCGAGGGGGCAAGCTATATACCAGTGCTTATGTAGTGAGCCAAAAACAATTCGCAAAGAACATTCCATTTGAAAAACTTCCTGTGGGTGATTTCAATAATTTTCAAGTCTCGATTGCGAAACTTGAGCAACTTACAGGGTTAGCCTTCTCAAATGATGTACGTGCTGCTGATGTCTTTAAAGATGGTTCAGGTGATAGAAGGCTACGTAGCTTTGGCGACATTGTACATCCCCGCCGTTAGAGCAGTCTAACAAATCATTGCACCGGAAAAAGTAACTCAAATATCATGGCAGAAATACCGTTAGAGTTAGGCAAAGAATATCCGCCACAGGGAGAGGAAGCCCAGATTGAACAAATATTGACAATGAGTAAATTGTCGATGCAAAACAAGCCTAATCCCCCCATGCTGAGAGATCAGCATCCCAAGAGTCACGGTTGCGTTCAGGGAGAGTTCATCGTTGAAGAAGATATCCCTGAGAATATGAAAGTTGGGGTTTTTAAGGAATCCAAAACTTATCCGATCTGGATTCGTTTTTCTAATGGCGGGAGCGATCGCGATCGGGAGACTGGAGATTTTGTGCCGGATACAGTCGGGGATGTTCGCGGGATGGCTATCAAGCTGATGAATGTCGAAGGTGAGATGGTACTCTCTGATTCTGAGCATCAAGGAGAGCAAGATTTTGTTCTCATGAATAATTCCACTTTCTTTATTCGTGACGTTCAGGGGTACATTGACTTTTTCCCTGTTGTTAGAGCGATGAGAGAGGGGAAAATCATTTTTAAACCGGGCGAACCGCCGCAAGTACCCGCCGAGTTACAAGCCCAATTTCACGCCGTGGCTTACGCCTTCCCCATGCTTCAGAAAATTAGAGCAAAACTAACTTCCAGTCCGTTAGAAATTACCTACTGGAGTGCGACTCCCTACAAATTGGGCAATCAAGCCATAAAATTTTCTGTGGTTCCCCATACCACTGGCGAAACCTTTAATCCCGAAAATGCTGCTGATAAAAGTAATTATTTGCGGGAGGCAATGACCCAACATTTGGCTAGCCAAGACGCTTGTTTCGATTTTAAAATTCAACTGCAAACCGATGCAGTCAAGATGCCAGTTGAAGACCCAACAGTTGAGTGGGATGAACAAGAATCTCCTTATATCAAGGTAGCAACGATTAGAATTCCCTCGCAAAACTTTAACACGGATGAGCGCAAGTACTTTGATGAAAAGCAATCGTTTTCCCCCTGGCATACTCTGCCAGAACATCAACCCTTAGGAGGAGTTAATCGCGCTCGTAAGCGAATTTATGGGGAACTGGCTAAGTTCAGAAATGACAAAAATCAAAGTGATATGTAAGTTTAATGGTATCAAAAGTATTGCAGGTAAAAGCAAGTTATAGCAACCGCCAAGATGATTAGGACAGATATGAATTTAGTAGAGATGTTCCACCGGAACGCCTTTACCAAAGTTCGTTTATCCTAAGCGATGTGTCCACTGATATAACAACCGCTTGCACGAGATGGATGAGCGATCGCTACTCTAACGCATCCACACTCCGCCCGAACTCATCCTCTCGCATTCATCACCCGCTCACTGGTCAAATCCAAATCCGGTAGCATCGGTGAGACAATCCGCTCATTCCCCTGGAAAACCCTCTCCTCATACAATCCTTCAACCCACTCTAGCACCGTAACCCGCTCTTGCATCGGGTCAACAATCCAATACTCTGCAATCCCCCGTGCCGCATATTCAGAACGCTTATAACGATAGTCTCGGTCTGCGTTTTCCTTCCCCGGTGACACCACCTCAACCACCAACTGAGGCGGCGGCATATCAATCGTTACAGTAGACCGACTCGCCCCTTCTAACGCCGTTGCCAGTTCTTCAGAAAGCAGCATCAAATCCGGTAAGCGCGTCGTTGCCCGTGAACCACTCACCACAAGTTCCGCCCCAATTCTCAAGCGATAGGGAGGAATTCCCTGTTGCAGAAAATAGGCAAATAACAGCGAGACGATACGCTGATTTAAATCGCTCTCTGGCGGCATGACTACCAACTCCCCATTCACCAACTCATAGCGGGTATCCGTCCCGTCGTTATAGTTAAGATACGCCTCAAGCGTCATTTTCTGAGATGCAATAGTCACGGGTCGCCTTGCCTCCTGCTTCCGTCATATCAAAAAGAGTGTTGAGTTACTTCCCATTATCCTAGTACGCCCTCCATCTCATCTACGCTCCGCCCAAAGCTCTTCCTCCAACGTTCAGAGCTTCTACAAAAGCATTTTTAGCAAAAATTATGAATTGTAAATTATGAATTATGAAATGATTTACTATTTCTACAGGTTTGAAGCTGCCACTAAGATTTTTAGGGGTCTACATTTAGAGGGAGATAAAATTCCCCTCTAGATGCCTGAATACTTAATTCATAATTCAGTATTAATACTTCATAATTTAATACTCAAGTACAATACTGTAATCGTGTTCTTAAGGTTTGATTCCCTTAAACCGTTCCTGTGCAGTCTTAAAAGCGTCTTGCATCACAGACTGAATTTTCTTGGGATCGGGTTTCTTGCCTCCCATTAAGTCACCGAAGTAAACACAGGCTCCTTCACCCAGTGCCCAAGTGTAGGCCGCTGCCCAGGAAGCAGCAATTACGCTCCCTATACCCGGTACGAATTTAATTAACTCACGTCCGACTGCCCGTGCCAAGAAGCCACTGGCGATCGCACTGACAATCCCCCCTGCCTGTGATGGAGTCACCGTCTGCCCATACAATCTTCCCAACAGACCTACCATCGAGACTTGTACAGCCGTCAGTACAGGCATACTAGCAAAAGGCAATGGCACCGCTTCGATCGCAGCAGCCATAATTGCAAATGCCAACATATAACGGCGTCCGACATCCCGGTAGAGGTTGCCGAGTTGCTTACCAGCTTCCTCCCGATCCAATAACTGATACATCGCACGGGATTCCGCTTCTGGAAGGAGTTCTGCCAAGGCATCTCTCAGCGCCTCTAAGCCATAAAACACCGGAGTGTAGCCGTCTTCTTCCAAGGTAAAGTCAATCATGACAGCGCGATCGCACAATCCTGCAAAAGCTTGCTCGATCGCAGTGAAGGCTCGGTTAACTTCCTCATAATCCGGTGGATAAGCAGGATGATCGGCAGTACCGGGAGGATAAACTTCATGCAAACAAGTCACTGCTAACAGACAGGGAATCTCTGGGTACTTCTGACGCAGTTGTTGAGCAATTTGTCGCAAAGTGTCGGTCGCAAAATCATTGATTTTAACCGTCAAAATCAAAACTCTGGCGCGGCGAGTCTCTTGTTGCAAATCGCCTATCAGTTCCTGAATAATTGCCTGAGTCTCCTGGTTGACATCTCCCAGTCCGACCGTATCGGTAAAAATGAGCAACGGTAAGTCACTGGAGGGATAAGCATAGCGTTGCGTGTGTTGCGTGTGGGGGCGAAATCCCTGCCCCACAATCTCAGCAGAAACGCCCGTCAGTCCCCGCACAATCGAGCTTTTCCCAGCTTGAGGCTTACCAATCAGGAGGGCTTCCGTAGTGGGTAATTCTGCCCGAACCTTCTCTAAAATCTCTGCAACCTGATCTTCGCTGACACTAAACCACCCAGCGACTGTTTGTGTTACTTGCTCGACGGGTAAGAGTTTCGTCAATTGTCCTGTAGCTGTGTTCCAGGCACCTGCAAAACGGTTTGCCCAAGAATCATTAGCCGACTCAGTTGTTATACTCTCAGTCGGTTCACTGGACTGCTGCGAATCAGGTGACGGCAAGTCAGCTTTCCGTTGCTCAGTCATGTCTATCAAAATGGCAGATCATTGCCAGCTCAATCTTGTTGAGCCTTGCGGATGCTTCTCGGAGTTTACCGTTAAAACGGTTAATCCCAAGAAACACTTCTAATTCTAAGAGAAAAATCCAACAAGACTGCGGAGGGTTTCATCGACGGGAAGAAAGTGCCATCACAATTCGCAGCACATACCAAAACAGCAGCGCCACTGAGGCAAACAGTTCTAGTGAAGCAGCCACATACTGATGGGTTGAGTAGTGATGAATGATGTTAGAGGTGTCATACAAAATCGCAGCCGACGCAAAAACAACCATCACCACTGAAAAGACAAGTCCCAAGGTGAAGCCAAAAATTGCGCTACAAATTATTAACCCCAAAGCGATAAAGCCGCCAATGGTCAAAATACTGCCTAGAAAGGTAAAGTCCTTGCGGGTCGTAAATGCAACAGCTGTCAGACCAGCAAACAGCAGCAACGTTAGAATGGCAGCAGTTGGTAAAACACTAGGGTCGGAGAAATAGGCAGCGATATAGAGTAGTGGCGCAAAGATGAGCGCTTCTGCCAGGACGTAAAGTCCAAGACCGATGTATTGAGTCTGTACAGAATCTGCCTTGGCCGTCAATCCTCTGGATAACCAGCCGAGGAGAGCGAAGGCTCCTAAAATCAATAACCAACTAAATCGGCTAGCTGTAACAAACTGGGTTAACGCCTCAGCAATTCCCAACTGGAACAGTAGAAATTCTACTACGATGAACGCAGCCACTGCCCCTGCTAAATGTAAGTAAGTTTTCTGAATAAATTGGGCGCGTTCGCTCGGTCGTGCCTGTGCAACAGCAACCATAAATCTTCTCCTTTAAGCGGGAGTTTATACCTGAGTTTAACAAAACTGTCTCTGGAAAGACTTCCGTCCAATTGCTCATACTAAGTTGCGTCCATCATAGTAAATTGGAAAGTTAGGGAAGCTGGGGAATCTGGGGGAGAGAAAGTTAGCTCGAACAGATGCAACTCGGTATCAATTCTTCTTAGAGGAGTTTAGGGGCAAAAATGATGATTTGGTAGTGCGATCGCTTACAGCATAAAGGGGATATAGCAGTCCTAGATGTAAGGGAAGAAAAATGAACTACAGATACACACAGATTAATGACGCAGTTTTTACAATTGATTGAGGATGGCTATAACAACGGTCACAGTAATCGTTAACTTCCGCACCCATTGTCGTGGGTTTCGAGGTTTTTTGAGACTCTGCACAAGGAGTATCGAACCCGAACTATGCGGCGCTTTTGGAAAAGCGATTGATGAAGAATTTTTTCAAAGAAAACTACGGGATACTTCTTCGTGTGAATGAAGTCTTAGAAACATAACTTCTTCACTTTCATCCCATGCTGCTCCTAACTCAAGGCATTCCTGCAATTCCCGATCTGACGCACCCTCAAGAACTGCTCCAATTTGGTCAACATCTGATTGAACTCAGTCGATGGCTAATACTACTGTTAGCAGGATTTGGGGTGGTCATCGCTATTGTAAATTTTTCTTACCGGAGCGATCGCCCTGCATGGTTAGATACTGAAATGGCTAGCTTTGGTCGGCTGTTGCAGGGAATTCGCCACAGTTTATTAATTGTCGCCATTTTAATCGGCGGTTTTTTCCTCTGTTCTACCCTTGCCAATCGTTACCACCACTGGGAGCAAAATAAAATCGCTCAAGTGGCTAGTAGTGTTGCTGGAGAACGTGTGGAGCA
>JBFLZA010000508.1:0-6997 GCA_040756535.1 Cyanobacteriota bacterium | reverse complement strand
GGGATGAGCTTAACTATCCATCGCTGGTGCTTCCGTAGGGTTGCATAAGTGGTACTTCGGCAAAAGAAGTAGAAAAGAAAAAACAGCGATTAAGAGAGGCAGGTCATTTCCATCTTTTTCGGTCTGGAACTTGCCCAGAATGTAAAGCGACGATTGATCTCTCTGATTTTAAACGTACCTCTTATGTTTATTGTCGCTTCTGTGAAACCATCTTTAAAGAAAATCTCCTCTCGATGACGAAAGGGTCAACCTATCGCCTTTGTGATGAGTGTGGAATGTTTGACCGGGTGAAAAGTTATACTGAATTTTATTTTTACTTTCTTTTAATTGTGTATGGATTTTACTATAAACGTCGCCATGTTTGCGATAATTGTGCTTCAGCAATATTTTGGAAAACGTTTTTATTAAATTTACTCTTTGTGATTGGGGTTCCCTCTTCACTTTGGATCAAAATTAAATCCATGATAGGACGTGACCCCTATTTGAAACAGCTAGCGACGGCAAATAGCTTGTCTAAAAAAGGAAATTTTCAAAGAGCTGACAAGCTCTATAATCAGCTTTCTAAACAATACCCTGAACATCCCGGATTGCTCATGAATGAAGGGTTAGGTCATCTCCAAGGCAAGGATACTGCTGGGGCGGTTTATCGTTTTGAACAAGCGCTTAAATCTTGTAGTAACTATTACCCAGTTATCAAAAGGCTCTATCAGCTACAAACAGCTAATCAACCCAAAAACTAATAGCGGTGATTGGCTCGCTCTAGCCGCTCATAATTCCTAATTACACGCTTTCACATCATTGATAAAAGCCTGGTTAATGCAAATTATTGGGGTAGCTCTGCCTTTCTTTGGAACGGCAATTACAGCGTTACTTGAGTTAAATATACCGAGGTTTTCAAAAAGGATTTTATTGTGTGAGAAAGTAAAAGATAAAAAATTGGGTTGCCTTTAGTTTTAGAGCATCAGTCCAGTAATCATAAATTTCGGGGTGCTAGGCAGGGCAGCAGGAGAGATGGAAATCCCTGAAGTTTACGTAGATTCACAGAGGAGTTAATTTGTCAATGTTTATTCCTGGACTGATACTCTAGTAATAGGGAGTAGAAATTAAGGAAAGTAGGGGATAAAATTCCCATATTCCTCTTATTTTCTACTTCTACTTTCATCGAATATTCTCCTCTTCATTACCCTGCCTATAAACTAATAGCATTTCTCAAGAAGGTTAGGCGTAAGTTTTTTGTTCGGGAACTTCAACTGCTAAATTCTGGTAAATTTTTTGGGTTGAATCTTTAAGGCGCTGGTCAAATTGGTTCCTAAGATCTAGATTTAGCGATCGCTTGAGAAAGCAATGGATAGTAGTTTTGAGAAAAGTGCTTTGGGTGCCTTCCTCAGGTCTTTCTATCGTAATCGCTTGCCAACCTTGTTGAGTATAATGATTTAATTGATTATTTAAATGCTCCTCCATTCTGTCCATACCACCCGCTAAAGTCTGGACGGTGGTAAATCCATTCTGGGTGACAACTAATCTCACATTATCCCAAGCTACTGTTCCGGTATGAGCAGCAGTCGCGGAACTTTTTGAACCAATGAGTTTAATAGCTAGATACTCGAAATGTGCCATGATATCACAATAATTAACTAGATTTAACATATATATTAATAAATTAATCTAGCTATCTGGCTCAGCCATTACACTGAAAAGTTCGCGCTATTTAGCTGAAAGGATTTACGTTATTTAGCGTAGAGACATCGGCTATATAAAATCTGGATGAATTATCTTCCATTAGTCTAAAACAGGGAACCTGGGGAGCTGGGGATCTGGGGGCAAGAGAGAAAAAGGCGGAAAAATTTTCAGGGGGTTTATGAGGCGGAGTTAGAATCGTTAGGGTGGGCATTGCCCACCCTACTCAAACTACTCAAACTCTCAACTGATACCAGTTCATTCATACGTAGCACATTCATTTTCTGGAGCGTCCGGAGCGTCCGGAGCGTCTGCCTCAACTATTATGTTTGAACGCAACTGCGTATGACTAATGGCGATCGCACCAGCACTATCCCTTCAGATCGCCCATGCCCAACTGCCTACCGCTTGTGGAACCAGTTGATAAATATCTTTTCTAGCTCGATCCACACAAACATCAGGGCACTGAAGCCAATGCAAATCCAAAGTTCTAGAGGACTCAGCAAATGCGTGCCAAAGAAGTTACGCAGGGGTTCTACATAGATGAGCATCAGTTGTAAAACGCTAGTCAAGCTCACAGCAGCCAAGATGTAAGGGTTCGAGAAGGGATTAAGTTGTATAGTTAAGCGAGTGTTGGAGCGAATCGCCAGTGCATGACCCATTTGTGCCAAACACAACGTCGTGAACACCATCGTCTTCCACCGTTCCGGATTACCCTCTACCGTTTGGGCATGATTGTAAGCCCAAGTCATCAGCGCAATGGTGAGAATGGCCAAAATAATCCCAATCCGAACCATGTACAACCCCAACCCTCGTGCAAAAATGCTTTCGCGGGGGTCATAGGGAGGACGCTTCATCACGTTCGGTTCAGCCGGTTCCATCGCTAAAGCCAGCGCTGGCAAACCGTCGGTAACTAAGTTCATCCAGAGAATCTGTAGTGGGGAGAGGGGAACGCCTCCTAAACCGATTAATGGGGCAGCAGCAATGGTTAATACTTCACCGATATTGCTCCCCAGAATGTATTTAATAAAGCGGCGAATGTTGGTATAAACCACTCGACCTTCCTCCACTGCCTGCACGATTGTGGCAAAATTGTCATCCAGCAGAATCATGTCGCTGGCTTCTTTGCTCACGTCGGTACCCGTGATACCCATTGCTACCCCAATGTCTGCCTGCTTCAGGGCAGGGGCATCGTTCACCCCATCACCTGTCATTGCCACGAATTCATGACGAGCTTGCAGCGCTTGGACGATGCGGAGTTTGTGTTCTGGAGAGACACGGGCGTAGATGCTGACGTTTTTAACTTCTTGCTCCAGTTCACTTTTGCTGAGTTTTTCCAATTGCTGTCCGGTGAGGACTAAATCGCCTTCTTTCGCAATTCCCAAATCCTGAGCGATCGCTTGTGCGGTTAACTGGTGATCGCCTGTAATCATCACTGGGCGAATTCCCGCATCCCGACACCGGGCGACAGCACCGCGCACCTCTGGACGGGGGGCATCGAGCATTCCCACTAACCCTAACCACACTAATTGTTGCTCTGTGGTTTCATCTGAACCTTCTGCTGGTAAAGAGTCTAGGGATTTGTAGGAAAATCCTAATACCCGCAGCCCTTTACCTGCCATCTGGTTATTCTGCTCCAAAACCCGATTGCGTTGCTCAGGGGTGAGGGGTTTAACTTGGTTCCCGATCTGAATGTGGGTGCAGCGCTCCAAAATCAGTTCGGGAGAGCCTTTGGTGAACATTAGGAAGGTTGTAGGTTGTCGGTTAGAAGAATGACTTGCAGGTTGCCAGTCAGCAGGTTGAACGATATCTGAAGAACCTTCAACTTCCAACCCTCCAACTTTCAACTCTGCTGACGACTGGCAAACCACGCTCATGCGCTTGCGTTCGGAGGAAAAGGGAAACTCCACCACTCGCGGCAACTGCTGATTCAGCGATTCTCTGAACAATCCTGCCTTACCCGCTAGGGAGAGTAGAGCGCCCTCTGTTGGGTCTCCCAAGATCGTCCACTGATTCTGCTCTTGCTGCAATATCGCATCATTGCACACGACGCAGGCAGTGAGAAGGGTTTGCAGGTCTGAATAATTCTCTAAATCCTCAATTCTGGCATCAATGTGGTGGCTTCTGAAATCTCCGGTTGGAGCATACCCATCACCCGTGACAGCCAAGGTGTTACTGCCGGTGTGAACCAACTGTACCACCATCTTATTTTGAGTGAGAGTACCGGTTTTATCGGAGCAGATGGTGGTAACAGAACCTAGGGTTTCTACCGCTGGCAGTTTGCGAATCAGGGCGTTGTGGCGAACCATGCGCTGGGTACCAATGGCCAAGGTAACCGTAACAACGGCAGGTAAACCTTCTGGCACTACAGCCACCGCCATACTCAAAGAAACTTCTAAAAGTTCTTCAAATCTGCCCCAACCCAGACGCAGGACACCACCGAGAACGACGAGAGCGACTAAGATCAGGGAGCCAGTGACGAGGACGTTGCCCAGTTGGGACATCCGTTGCTGTAGAGGAGTTGGCTCACTTTCGACGGATTGGAGCATTTCGGCAATTCGCCCCAGTTCCGTTTTCATGCCAGTATTGGTAACAAGGACTTTGGCTCGTCCCTGAACCACTTCAGTTCCCTGAAATACCAGGTTGATGCGATCGCCTAACGGGGCATCTTCGTTCAAGTGCATTCTCGGCTGCTTATTTACCGCCTCAGCTTCACCCGTGAGGGCCGCTTCCCGAATCTGCAAATTTTGGGCTTCAATTAACCGCCCATCGGCCGCTATCTGTACGCCCGCTTCTAAGAGCATCACATCTCCCGGCACCAGTTCCTTGCCGGCGACTTCGATAATGTTGCCGTCGCGCACGACTCGCACTCTGGGAGAGGAAAGGCGCTTGAGAGCCGCCAGAGCTTTTTCTGCACGGCTTTCTTGTAAGTAACCCAGCACACCGTTTAAGATCACGATCGCAAAAATTGCGATCGCATCCTTGGGAAACACACCCTTGCGTAAATCCAGAAACCCGGACACCAGCGCCACTGCAATCAGCATCACCAACATAATGTTTGTGAACTGATCCCACAAAATTTCCAACGTGCTGCGGCCCCCTGTTTCTTGCAACTCGTTGGGGCCAAACTGTTGTTGACGTTGGCTAATCTGATCGGGTGTCAACCCTTTATCGGGGTCTGCTTGCAGCAAATCCAACGCTTGCTCAACCTCTAGGGTGTGCCAAGCATGAGCGGTATCTGACACCGAGTGGGAAGACATCGATGAAGTCGAGGGAAATGCCATTTTATAAACACTCTTGTTCGTTGAAAGAAAAACCAATTATCAAGGAACCAAAACTGGCAAAACTTTAGGAATAACCCGAAATTGGGCCGGCGTCCATGTGGTGATTTCTCCATCCGTGTTGATGGCACGCGGTTTACGGGTATATACCTCAATTTCGGTAGCGTGGAGAACGCGAATGCCTTGCTCAGGGGTGTGTCGTCCATTCCACAATGTTGGTAATAAGCCAAGGATTTGCCACCAGTGTTGAGTTTCCAGACTATACAAATCTAGCCTCTGATCATCAATGGTGGCATCGTGAGCCACTGTCATGCCTCCCCCATAATGCCGTCCATTCCCAATAGCTATCTGAATCGTTCTCACTCGCATCGATTCACCATTCAACCGAAGCTCAGCTCGAAAGGGTCGAGCCTGCAAGATCACCTTTGTAGCAGTGATAGCATAGGCAAAAACACCCCAGCGACTTTTGGCTTCTTTGGTAAGTCGCTCAGTAATTTGCACACTTAATCCCAAACTGGCAACATTAAAAAAGTAGTTCCCATTCACCCAACCTAAATCAATACGATGCACTTTACCCGTGGCAATAATTTTGCAAGCATCGGGCAAAGAGGGAGGAATCTTTAACGTTCTTGCTAAATCGTTAGCAGTTCCTAACGGTAAAATACCCAAAGGCAGTTGAGTGTCAACTAAACCCTCAATGGCAGCATTAAGAGTGCCATCGCCGCCGCCAATAATTACTAGATCTACCTGATGCTGATGACGACGGATGACATCGGGGAGTTGCTTGGGGTTTTGGGTGAACCCCTCCACTAACTCCAACCCCAGCTTCTGCAATTGCTCAATGGCTTGATACAAGCGCTTCTGCCCTTGTCGGGAATGACGGTTGACTAACAATAAGGCTCGCTTTGGAGGCGGAATTTCCTGGTTCATTGAAATAGAGCGGGGCTTCAATTCGGAGCCTGCTAGAGTGCATAACCTATACAACCAAAGAATAAGGGAATCAAAGCTGTCGTGCTTACAAATTACATATCGTGAAAACAGGTTAAGTGGTTGCAAGAGGGAGGGGTTTAAATCCTCTTCCCAGGCTTAAGGAATTTCCCGTTGCCCGTTGCCCGTTCCCCTTTAACCGATATAAAGCAAATTCTAGGCGCTACAGCTTAATAAGTAATCCATCTTCTTCCATTGTGGCAACAACCAAGAGCAATCTGCCTACAGCAAGAATCGGATTGTGTGAGCATCAGCAAGGGTTAAAAGATTGAGAGCCTTTTAAAGGCATAAAATGCATGATTGATTTATGCCTAAAGGAGGAAGCAAATGGTGACATACAAAGCAGCTACCACCAGTTGCATTCCCATGACAGGTAGTCCGTAACGCAAGAACGTTTTAAATGGGATCGCACGTCCATGTAGCTCAGAAACACCTGCTGCTACGATATTGGAAGATGCTCCAACGAGTGTGCCATTTCCTCCTAAGGTGGCACCAAACATCATGGCGTAAAACAGGGGTAGCACTTCCGGGGGAAACTGTCCGGCAAAATTGTGAGATAGGACTTCGGGATCTGCTAACCCAATATTGACAATGTATTGTTTGAGTAATGGCACCATCGCCACAACTAAAGGAATATTGGGAACAACGCTAGACAACACACCGACCAAAAAGAGCAAAACTAGAGAACCCAGAGCAATATTTTGTCCCAATATCGCTGATAAGACTCCTGACAAACTCTTAACAACGCCTGTTTTCTCCAAACCTCCAATAAGAACAAAGGTAGACATAAAAAAGATTAAAGTACTCCAGTCTACATCCCGCAAAATGTTGTTAACTGTATCAATTTTACTGTGGTGAGCTAACAGTAATGCTAAAGCGGCTCCTAACAAAGCTACCGCCGCTGGGGGAATGGGAACGGGAAGCGATTCACCCACTACAAAAAATATCAACACAAAGGCAACGATTAAGCCACCTATCATTAAAACTCGCGGATGATTGATTTTAGGGTGTGGCAACTGATCCAAATTTTCAAATTTTTTGTGCCAAACCTT
>JBFLZA010000507.1:0-6997 GCA_040756535.1 Cyanobacteriota bacterium | reverse complement strand
ACCGCTTTTTGTTGAGGCAATAGAACGGGGAGAAACATCAGGAGTATTCCGCGCTAATGGCGAAAAGCCCGATGTCACAAGCACTCCTATCCCCCGCTATGACTTGCTGGACTTAAACGCCTACAGCGACATGTCGGTGCAGTTTTCGCGCGGGTGTCCGTTTCAGTGCGAATTCTGTGACATTATCGTCCTTTATGGACGCAAACCCCGCACTAAAACTCCTGCACAACTGCTAGCTGAGTTGCAGACTCTCTATGACTTGGGTTGGCGGCGAGCGATTTTTTTGGTTGATGATAACTTTATTGGCAACAAGCGCAATGTCAAGCTGTTGCTGCGCGAACTAGGCCCGTGGATGGCAGAACGCGGCTATCCCTTCCGCCTCTCAACTGAAGCCTCAGTGGACTTGGCACAGGATGAGGAACTGATAGACCTAATGATTGCGGCAAATTTTTGCGCCGTCTTTGTAGGAATTGAAACACCAGATACTGATAGCCTGTCCCTAACCCAGAAATTTCAAAATACGCGAAACTCCCTCATTGATGCCGTCGAAACCATCAATCGGGCAGGGTTGCGTGTAATGGCGGGTTTTATTATTGGCTTCGACGGGGAGAAGCCAGGGGCAGGGCGTCGCATTATTGATTTTGTAGAAGCGACAGCAGTTCCTCAGGCACTCTTCAGTATGCTGCAAGCTTTGCCAAATACTGCACTGTGGCATCGACTCAAAAAAGAAGGGCGATTGATTGAAGGAAGACAAGAAGCAGATATCCGCCAGACAACGCTGATTAATTTTGTCCCGACCCGTCCTGTAGAAGAACTCGCTCGTGAGTACGTCAATTGCTTCTGGGAACTATATGAGCCAGATCGCTATTTAGCACGAGTTTATCGGCACTTCATAAATATGAAACCAACTCCTCACAAGGCGAAGTTCAAGATACCGGAATTGCCAGATATTCGGGCGCTGTTCATTATTTGTTGGCGGCAGGGACTTAAGCGCAATACACGCTTTCAGTTTTGGCGTCAATTGTTCTCGATTATTCGGAAAAATCCGGGTGTGTTTGACCACTACTTAACCAACTGCGCCCACATCGAACATTTCATGGAGTACCGCGAAATTGTGCGGGATGAAATTGAAGCACAATTAACCCAATATTTGGCAAACGAAGCCAATTCTCAGCCCTTAACTGAGGAGGAATTTGCTACGGCAAGTTAATCGTGTTTGTAGAAATAGGCGTGATTAAAATTAGGAATAAAATAGGAATAAATCATGCCATTTGATGTGATGAATGTCACCTTTGTAGGGGCGGGTTTAGGGACTCAATTTGGGGATAGATCGATAACTTCTGTTCAAAACCCGCCCTACCCAGCGATCAATAGTGTCATATTTAAACCCAACTGGTATCAGAGAAAATAGTTTCTTACCGTAAACCTTGGCAGGTGAAAGCTGCCCAAAAACGAGGATGAGAGAAGGGACATTCGTCTTTTGAACTTTTTACGGCGTCAATCTGATTGGTAACTTGAACGTACTTTCGATATTCATGCTCCCATTTCAAACGCTCCGCTGAACCTTGCTGGTATTGCTTGCGCTCTCGTATCGCTTCTTTTTGCCTAGCTTCTGCTTGTTTGGATAGTGCTTTGATATCCTCTCGGTTCAGCAGTTCCTCTTTCTTCAGTTCGCGCAATTCAATCTGAGCTTGCTGCAACGCTTCAGGACGACTTTTCCTTTGTTGCCGATGCTGATAATAAAAGAGGGAAAATAAGGCTGTGGCTAAGTCATTAACTGACCAAAGGGTGCTGACAACACTTCTGGCACCCGCACACAAAAAGCCTGTAGAGAGAGTCAGAATATCATCTGTTACTAGAGTTACACCTAAACCCGTCTCGCAGCAAGAGAGAAACACATCGAAAAGATTGAGGAGTCGCCAACCCGGAGTTAGCAGTTCTCCTAATGTAATCGTCTCATCTGCTAATTGAAGGACTGATTCTAGCGGTTCATCAAGACGAGATTGAGCATGGTGGCAGGAGTGAAGCACCTGAACTTGTTTTGCTAGTTGACGATAGCGGATTTTTGTGCATTGACTGCGACCTCTCAAGCGATCGCGTTCGGGAATATTGTACAGTTGAGCAATGCGATCGCCCTCAAAACTGGCAAAGGGTAAGTCTTCCGTAGCATCTTCAACTATGCCGTAGGTCAGTCGCTCTGCCATTTCGCCGCGTTCTTGGCAAAACTCCAGAACTTGACAATTTGGAGTATAGCGGATGAGAAACTTGTCTCCCAGATATTGACCGTTTTCGATAGGCACAGCAGCAAGGGGAATCTGGTGCAACGTTAAGTGTGGCACTAAAATTAGTTCGGTAATGTCCTCAAGGTGCTGAGAAATTAGGTCACTAATGTGTAAGCGTTGAGCCAGTTCGCTCAAAAAATCACTGATTTGAGACTTCCAAGTGTTTGCATCTTCAATGTAGGGTTTTAACCAGTTCTGGAAAATCCAGGATTGCAACGTTTCAATGCCTTGTCCAGTACAAGTATGCAAGGTAATCTGGTTCTGCCGCAGGACAAAAATATATGTATCGTTGCTGGTGGTGTAGAAACTGAGAATAGCAGTAGTAGGCTGGTCGATCAGCTTTTGCATTGCAGCAAAGTCAGGGGCGCTAACCTGAATTTCACCCGCTAGCACGGGGTCTAGGCGTCTGAGTTGTTCCCAGATTTGCTGTTTTTCGGCTTCTAAATTTGCGATCGCTTGCGTTTTAGCTTGGAAGGCAGCGCGACTTTGGGTACTGCTTCCCACTCCCATCAGTTCTCGATTGTTGCCAGAATCGTTTTGAGAGCGTTCTTGGTCAATTCGCTCTTGCAGGCTTTCATACTGCTGCAATAACTCTTTGACTTCTGGAGGAATTTCGCCGCCTTTGTCGAGGTTAGTACTTGCCATCAAGTCTACCAGGCGTTTAGAACGCGATCGCTCGACGTATTCAATAGCTTTTTCCAGTCGTTCAGCGTTGATGCAGGCTTGCACCATATTTTCGTAAACGTCGATAGCCTCTGCCAGAATCTCTTGACGACGGGACTCTGAAGTTGCCCAATTGCGGCTAGTTTCCACTGCTTCAATTGCAGCGCCATACCCCTGAATGGCTTCTAACCAACGCCCATCGGCAAATGCCAGGTGACCGAATTGTCGTCCAGCGTGGAGGCACTCCCAGGGAAAGGTGGTAGACGTAAAGACTTTCAGTGCTGACCGATAACACGCGATTGCCTCGTCAATTTGCTCTAGTTTAAAGTAAGCATTGCCCAGATTCATTTGGGTCATTGCCCATTCTCTGGGAAACTCTTGCTGGGTAAAAACTTTCAAGGCAGCTTGGTGTGTGGCCATGGCAGTTTCTAAATTTTCGCCTCTGTCACCACGAATCCGATCTCCATAAGCATTAGCCAAATTCATTTGGACTCCAGCCCAATCTTTGGGAAAGGCTTCTTGCGTATAGACTTGTAAAGCTGCTTGGTTGGCTGCGATCGCTAGCTCGATATTCTCTGTCCTATCGCCGTTTAGCCGATAGCGGTAGGCAGACGCCAAATTCATTTGAGTCTGCGCCCAAAGTTCTGGAAAATCTTCACGGGTACGGATTTCAAGTGCGTTTTGGTAGCAAGCGATCGCTTGTTCTAAGTTTTCAGCCTTGTCACTTTCAATTCGATCGCGGTAAACAATGCCTAGATTGTTTTGGATTTGTGCCCATTGTTCGGGGAAGTCATCACGAGTGTAGACCTGCATTGCCGCCATGCCTGCCGCGATCGCAAGTTCCGCATTCTCCGACTGATCGCCACGAATCCGATAGCCATAAGCAATGCCCAGATTACTTTGAATTTCTGCCCAAAGTTCAGGGAACTCATCGCGGGTACGGACTTGTAAAGCATTCCGCAAGTAGGCGATCGCTCTTTCCATGTTTTCCGCCCGATCCCCCTTGAGCCGACCGTGGTAGGCATTGCCGAGCAAGGTTTGACACAAACCCCATTGTTCTGGGAAAGCTTCGCCAGTCAATACAGTAGAGGCAACCTCGTAACCTGTAATGGCAATCTCTAAATGGTTCGCCTCGTTACCCTTTCGGAATTCCTTAATCAGGAGGCTCAATCCCACAAAACCTTCGGCAATTCCTTGTGCATACTCTGGCGGAGCTTCAGACAGCGCCGCCGTTATTTCATCTCGCAACACAGTAGCAAAACGCTCATCCAGTTTGTCTTTGTTCGCTTTCAGCAACGGGTAAATTACTTGCGGATTGCCTTTAATTTCAGATGTGGCTTGGCATAACTGAAACAGGAACAGGGAACGGAGCCTTTGTTGAATGAATGTCCATTGTTCAGGAAATGCTTCTTGGGTAAAAACAGTAGCAGCAACTTCATAGCCTATGTTGGCTATCTTCCAGTTGATATCTCCGTTGCCTTGTGAAAAATGCTGAATTAGGCTGCTGAAATTGAGAATAGCCGCCGCCATGTTAATAGCTTCCTCTGAAGTCACCTGTAACAGGACAGCCTTTGTGATTCCCAACATCTCAACACACCGATCGTCCAGTTTATCCAGATTTGCTTCCAGAAACTGGTACACGACTTGCGGATCGCCGTTGCTTTCTGAGGTTGTTTGTAATACCTGACCGAGAAACTGTGAAATCGCTTGAATTTGTTGGAATTCATTACTATCAAGCAGGTTTAAAATGCTTTGGGAGCCTGAACGTTGAGCATATTCTCTAGCTTTATTCCGCTCACCATTGGTGATGCAAAACACCACCATTTTTGTATAGGCAAGCAGTTCTTCTGGAATCTCTCGACCCTGAGCAAAAGCATTAGCCCAACGGCGATTTTGTTCTACAGCTTCAATCGCGACAGCATAACCTTCAAAAGCTTCTGCCTTCATTTCCGCAGCTAAGGCTGTGTCACCTAAACTAAGTCCAGTTTTGATGCAGTCTCTAGGGAAAGAGGTGGGAGTGAAGACTCTCAAGGCAGCGCGGAAACAGTTAAGGGCTTCAGTAATTTGATCTGTTTCTCGGTAGGCATTACCCAGACTAGCTTCTGCTCCTGCCCATCGTTCAGGATAGTCAGAGGCGGTGTAAACTTGTAGGGCGTTTTTGTAGGCGGAAATAGCCCTTTGTAGATTCTGCTCCCGGTTGCCTAGAACCCTTTTACTGTAGGCACTGCCAAGATTAAATTGGCTACTAGCCCAATAATAGGGTGAGGCAGAATGGGTACGGACTTGTAAGGCGACTTGATAACAAGCGATCGCCTTCTCCAAATTTTTTGTCTCGTTGCCCTGAGTTCTGAAAAGGTAGGCATTTCCGAGATTATTTTGGAGTGTACCCCAAAGTTCAGGGTGTGAAGAGCGGGTAACAACTTGTAAGGCTTCTTCGTAGCAGGCAATTGACTTTTCGATGTTGTCGGTGCGATCGCCAGTAATTCTGTCAGTATAAAGAAGTCCGAGATTATTTTGAATCCTCGCCCATTGTTCGGGAGGAGACTTACGAGTAATAACTTCCAAAGCTCCCAGGCAAGCTGCAATTCCTTTTTCTAAGTTATCGGCATGATCGCCTTTTATCCTGTGGCGGTAGGCTGGTGCTAGATTCATACGGTTTAAAGCCCACTGCTCTGGGAAAGCTTTGCGGGTAAAAATGGTAGCAGAGACTTCGTAGCCTGTAATCGCAATCTCTAAGTTGATAGCCCTGTTACCCAACGGAAATTGCCAAATTAGGTTACTAAATTCACTAATTAGTGTTGCCACCCTCTGTGCTGCTTCTGGTTCAGCATTCGGTAAAGTAGAAAAAGCCCAGTTGCGAAACTGCTCAACAAAGTTGTCATCCAGTTCGTCTCTGTTGGCTTGCAGCAGACTATACACGGCTGGTGGGTTGCCATTGCTTTCTATAAATGTCTGGAATATCCTCTCCAAAAGAGGAGGAATTCCTACAAAGTTAGCTCTCGGTGACGCATTGCTGGCGGCACCTGTCGCAGGGGTAACACTTCTAAAAAATGGTGAATTGGGCAGATGCTCCGCAATATGAATTAAATAATCAGCGAAGTTCTGGTTGCCTTGCTGTGCCATCATGGCAGCTATCTGTTTCATCGCCTGCACTAACCCATCATCAATTAAGTCAGGCTTTGCCATCAGAATCTTTGATTCTTCTCCATCACGGCAGGTCAGCAAGTGGTGAATCAGCCTGTAATAATTTTCGCTACGTTGTTGTTCCATTGTTGTGTTGTCTGAATCCTTATAAGAATTCAAATAAATTAATTTTGGCTGTGAGAGTGGAAGTCAACTGCTTGACTTTATCTTTAAAGACAAGTTGAACAATCTGTTATTACCAACTCATACTTGTGAACAAATTCCTGTTAACTTCTCTAACAAGCTCTCTGCTAAATCTAGTAGCTCGATTTCATCATTATCAGCGCTTCTATCACGGTTAGTTCCTCCACCAGTAACGCTGCCAACTAAAACCTTTTTGACAGTAAATAGTCGGTCATCTTCTTCGGGAATACTCAGACATTTCTCCAACTCGGCGGCAACTTCTACAAGCGATCGCTCTCCCAACCTCTCTCGTACCTGCACAGCCACCGGGTCATCACCTTCCAAAAATTTATGCACAAACGAGACAGGCGACGGAGACGTTTCACCATCCATATCCGGTACAGCAATCTGCAGTGGCTTAAGTTCCGGTGCCTCTTTACCCTTGATCGCAATAAAGTTAACCTCAATCCTATAACCCGCAGCAGCCGCTAGCTTTGCCAGAGTCTCAAGTTTAGGAATTTGTTTGCCTGATTCAATCCGTGCGAGTTGCGATTGCTTCATCCCCGCCGCTTGAGCAAATTCTCGCTGAGTCAACCCAGTCGTAGCTCGAAGGGCAATTAGCTGACTAGCAATGCTATATTCATCCTCTAGTGCCTCATACTCAGCTTTCACCTCTGGATCTGCCAACACTTCAGCGCGGATGTCATCCCAGGAAATAGTATTGTCACTCACTTTTTCTTCCTCCT
>JBFLZA010000506.1:0-7002 GCA_040756535.1 Cyanobacteriota bacterium | reverse complement strand
ATTCACATCACTGGGGAGCAAGTTTTCGCCAATTAAGGCATTAACGAAGGTACTTTTCCCTCGTTTCATATCTCCTAAAACCAGCAAGCGAAAGACTCCTTGGCGTAAGCTTTTACTAGCAATATTTAGGTCTTCTATTTGGGCTTCTAAACCTAACTCACCCGATGCTTGTTTCCCTTCCGCTTCTGCTTGCTCTAGAGTTGTAGCCATTTGGCTTAAATAACCAGCAACCTCAAAACGTACTTTGGCAATTCGCTCCAAATCGTTGATAAAACCGCCCGATTCAACTTGGTAACTCATTTAATTTCATCCTTATCCTTATTAATGGCTTCTGGACGTGATGGAAAAGATTTTGTAAACCACCCACACAATGCCGGCAAAAGCAACTATCCAGAAGAGTCCTACACAGCAGCAATCCCGACAACAACGGCGACGGCAATCGCTGTTGCCTTAACAATTGCCACAAATTGTCTACTCCACCGTCTGAGTGTTCCCTCGGTTGCCTCCGGAGCAGAGTGGTATACAATTCGCTGGGGTTGATTAATTTCAGCTTCTAGTTCCCGAAGTCGAATCGCCTCCTCCCGCGCCTTAAGCTCTCGTTCCTGGCGACGAAGCGCGTTTTCCTGATCATCTTGAGAGTTCATGTGTTTCACCCCGTCTTGAAGTATGAAATTATGTAAACTCCGAAGCGCCAATCCAATCGCTCTGAGCCAAGAGGGTACTATTCGCTCTGTATGGGCGTTTCGCTATTGCAGGACAGTAGTTTTTGGTAAGGCAAGGCTATCCTACTGAATTTCACATCACCTTAACCTCAAAGTCTTGCGACTGGCTAGTTCTAAGTTATGAAAATTTAATAATGACAAAGCCTGCATCTTATGTAAGCTTCATCATAGTTGAGCGATTGTCCAAAGGGTGATGTAATGGGCGCGATCGCAATTTTCCGTTTTTAGAACGTACCCGTATTACTTCTCACCGTTTTTTTTGACTTTTACGCAAGATGTTTATGAAATTTTCCTAAGATGAAGTGAGCTTATATTCGGTATTCTTTTACCGATTTGTAATATTAAGTTCCAATCAATAATCGGTGTCCGAGAGATGGGGAAAATAGAGGAGACTCTGGGAGTTGAAGAAGAAGCGGATTTCCCAGCTTCTCCATCTTCCTTTCCTACTCGGTTTAAGGACTTTTTCTGAAAAATCAGGTTGCGATCGCGCTACCCTCTATAAGGTAATGTGTCGGTTTTACCTTCGTATCGCAGGAAGAAGCATCCCTTGTCAGGGATTACTTTCCCTCTTCTGTCTGCGTGCTTTTGGAGTTAAGGAACGTCTCTTTAGAAAGATCGATTCCTTGTGCTTGGGACGACAATCGTTTTCCTAAAGTCGCCCTGAGCTTTGCTTTATGGTTTTCTTCCTCAATGTGAATCTGAATTTTCGGCCCAGAGCTAGCGAGACGAATGATCATCCCATCTACAACTGGCACTTGGGTAATGCGCTTGCCATCGATATAGGTTCCATTGGCACCTAAACTGACAATTTCCCATTCTAACCCGTTGCGCCGTAGCTCTACATGATGACGAGAAACCACAGCACTGTAGAGAATGACTTCATTATCGGTTGAGCGCCCAATCCGAATTACAGATTCGGGTTCAAAGGTCCAACTTTGAACAGGCACGGACTGGAGAGGATGTAGCAGGGTCAGAGTAATCACCGATATTACATCTTTCTTAAACTTTTGCCTTGCGGCCTCTTCACTATTGATACTTGCTCCGCTGATTGGCGCGGGAGTCTCGTTCTTCATCTACTGACACCTTTGCTATAGCCAGTTTAAGGGAATCTAAGCTGATAGGAGATGAACTCACTCCACTCAATTATGCTAGAAACTGTTGAACACTAACGTCCCAGTCTTTTGGTGGCCTTAGACAAGAGAATGGGAGGCGAAGTGTTAGTGTCCAAGTCTCCATAATTGAATGAGCCAATAGGTCAAGAGGTGCTACTTAATAAATATGACGTATAGATACCCATTACGCGTTACCACTTTTGCCCGTACAGTTACCGTGCGCCTGAGAAAGTTAATCTCCCAACTAAAAGAGACTGGCAACTCCTAGGAGTGCCATTTTCTGGAGAATACTCAATTTAAGGCTACCACTTAAAAATCCGGTCTGCAATTTGCTCTGACCCCTCATCCCCCAATCGGTAGGTGAGCTTTCACGCAGCAATTCGCAGACCTCTAGGGAGCAAACGGCTCAAGCGCTGTGGAACAAAAACGTCACTTGGTCACCTTTGCCCAAACTAATGCGATCGCCTGTTCTCAACCGATGCCGATTTCCCTTAGGGAGGGGCGAGTGGTTGACATAGGTACCATTGGAACTCCCGACATCTTCAATGAAATAGGCATCTCCCTCGACGCGGATATCAGCATGAACTCGCGAAACGATCTCAGAGTTGGGAAGACCAGAAACGTCAATATCTGGCGGAATCTGGTCATTGGGCTTACCCATATGAATCACTGAGAGCGCAGGCAAATCAAACCTCATATTGGTTTGGACGTGCAGCAGGTAAGCAGACTGTAGCTGCAATATGGTTTGTGAAGTTGACGGTTTTACCGCCGCCGAGGGATAGGGTGGCTGTGTTTCCGAGTTAGGAGTACTTGCCTCTTGGGCTTCTGAGCCAATCGGTTGACTGACAACAGTCGCCGGAAGTGGAGATGGGTTAGGGTCGGGCGGACTTGTATAATCCGGTTCCGGATTAGAGGGTTGAGAACTCATGATGGGTTCAGGTGCAATGAGTGGGTCAGGGGGTACCAAGTTTGGTACATCAGGAACTGAGTTGGGAGCTGATGTCATTCCACCTTCTACCGTGGTACTCGTATTCAAATTAGAGCCACACTGACCACAGAAGCTAGCATCTTCCTGTACGGTTGCACCACAGTTGGGACAAGTGGTGGTTGCCGGTAAAGGGGTATAGCAGGCTTCACATTGAGTAGCTCCGTCTGGATTTTGGTGATTGCAATTAGGGCAGACAATCATAGAACCTCCTTGCCGCCAGTATTTATCCTCCCTATGTAAGCACAGCAGACGGTCAGTTTTCCGGAATTGTTCGCAACCTAGCGTCTTAACGCTTCAAATTTTGACCTGCTGCCTCATCCAAGAGCCACCAAAGTTCTCCTTGAGGCTGGATTAATCGCGCCGGATAAGTCATGGCGTCAGCTTCTGGGGCAAAAATCTGAGCTAAAGCGGGTTGTTTACTTGCACCGGCGACCAGAAAAATCACGCTATGAGCATGGTTGATCAGGGGCGCGGTGAAGGTGATACGGGGTTGACCATCTTTGCTGCCTACGGTAACAAGGCGGTCTGTCACTTGCAGGGCATCTGTGTGTGGAAACAGGGAAGCGGTATGGGCGTCATCGCCGATACCCAACAAAATGATATCGAAATGGGGAAACTCCCCTACGTTTATCTTAAAGAACTCACGGAGATGGTTTCCATGCTTGTGAGCGTCAGTGGTTGGGCTGTCCCCATCTGTGGACATCGGGTGAATGTTCGCCTCTGGGAGATTGACCTTGCTTAACCAAGCCTGACGTGCCATCCGTTGATTGCTGTCAGGGTGGTCAGCTGGTACATAACGTTCATCGCCCCAAAAGACATGAATTTTTTCCCAAGGCAGGTCTTGGGTGGCAATGGCTTCATACAAGGGCTTGGGCGTGCCGCCGCCTGCGAGAGCGATCGTACAGCGATCGCGTTCTTGGATTGCTCCTTTGATTTTGGCAAGGACAACTTCGAGCGATCGCTGAATTAGTGCTTCTTTATCCGGTAAAACTTCAACTATTTTGTTCATCATCTCTTTCACTCATTTTATGATGGGCAGATGCTTCTTTCTGAAGCCTCTTTACTTTTTTGAGCTGCTTTCGTTAGTTGTTCCACGAAGGCGCTACAGTAAAGTATCACTAGGAAGTGTCCAGCAAACAGGACGGTACCACAAAAATGCCTGTTTTTTAGAACGTCGCCAATATTCTTAGAAAAAGTTACCAGAGCCTCAACATTCCTGAGAAATTTGAGCACTGAGTAAAGGGTTTTCTAATACTAAGTGGCGGTCAAAGGTAATAGATAGGGAGTTCTTGAAGACTCTTCTTGAAGACTCTTGAAGATAAGGAGGACAAGAGAGAGTACTATGTGCGAACCCAACTTCGTATAAAAATTTAGAACTTTTTGTTATATAACCTAAAGCTAAAGATGAGAATTTTTACTCAATCCTCATCTAGCTGGAGAAGAATTCCACCTTTTAGTCAACGATTGGCACTTTTAGAGATAAGCGTTATTTTTCCATCGCTAACTTAAAGTTGCCAAAAGCAACCTCTCTAATCCCATGAGCTAATATGGGCAAGTCCCCCTAGTTGAGCCGCCCCTATATTTTCACAAACCAGTACTTCCTGGCAAGGAAGCAGCAGCTATCGGGCATCTTGCCCAGTAAAGTTGTAAGTGGCTCATACAATTCTCTCGAGACATAACCCATGACAAGTAGTCCTATCTATTCCCCCTTCACAGCATTGGCCCTCAAAGTGGTTGGGCTGATCATGATTGTGTCTTCCTTGTTGGATTACATCTTTCTGGCAATTCCTTTTAATCCCGGTCAGAGAGCATGGCAGCTAGCGCTTACGACTCAGTTGGTGGATCGAGGCATCTTACCCATGGTGGGTATCGCGTTTTTGTTGGTCGGCTACTGGATTAGTAACAGTATGGGTGCTCCGTCAGCGCGAAAACCTCTTGTGCAAGACCTTAGATTTTGGGCGCTTTTGCTCTCCAGCATATTGGGCTTAATCTTTCTGCTGCTAGTGCCACTGCATATCAATAATGTTGTTCAACAAAGCAATGAAGCTTTCAAGCAGATTAATCAAGGAGCTAGTCAAGCTCAAAGTCTACTAGAAGCCCAAACCAAGCAAGTCGATGAACTTGTCAAAGATCCTCAGAGGCTTTCAGAACTAGAAAAAGCGATTAATAGCGGTCAAGTCCAGGGACAACAACTAGCGCAGTTGCAAGCACTCAGGGATAAATTAAATACGTTCAAAAAAGACCCTAAAGCACTCAATCAAGAAGTGGGTGCAGCTCAAGAGCGAATCACTAGAGAAAAGCAACAAAAAGAATCTCAAGCTAGGACTGAGACTTTGAAAATCGGTTTGAGGACGAGTCTGAGCAGCTTGTTTTTAGCAATCGGCTACATAGCCATCGGCTGGTCGGGATTACGAAGCTCTAAAGGCTAAGCTTTGTGGGGATTATCCCTTGTTCAGGGTTGTTCAACCTGTCCAGAAAGGCCCCCAGTAACGCCATTGCCGTCACCTCCTTAGCTTTTTTTCCAACTATCCAGGGGTTAGTCAGGTTGTCGCCCACGGTTCGCTCCTCTCGCTCTACCTGGAAGGGTGATACCAAATCCGGGTTGACTACCCCCTTTTTAAGAAAGCTGGGGAACTCTTGGTAGCTGGGGGAGAACAATCCCTTTCATTGAAAGAGGGGTTATAAAGGCAGATTTGATATGAAAACTGAAACTTTATCTATTTAGAAAAGGAATTGGGTGAAGTTGATTGACATTTCGTTGAATCTCGAAGTGTTGGGAAAACGACTATTAACTGTTTAAAAGCTTAGAGTGCGAATCTGAACATCAGAGGTAAATAATATTATTCAGTCTTTTAAGCGGTGAGATGCTCTTGACAAGGCGAATTGTAACCTATCTAAGGTCTGATTCCCTCTCTGTTAAAATGTAATGTGTGATACACCAGTGGTTTAGACAGCTATTAAGGCTTACCGTCGGTGTCAATTGACAGCACCGACCCTTATATGCATCCGGCATCTAAAAAGAGAGCAGAACCTGGAGGAATTGAAACTTAAAGCCAGATGCCCAGACTTGCAACAATTCTTTACAAGCCTTACAAATAGGAATAGAACCCTATACTACGAACACTGCTTTACTCGGCAGCTAAGGGGGGCTAGACAGGAACGAACTCTCATTAGAGTCAAGTTTCCCTGTCCCACTCACTGTTTGGTAGTTTAAGGTTCCCAATGTTGCCGTCCACTCCTAGAGAGTGATTGAGGTGGCAACGACATAATTTTAGGAGCCCTTAAAGGAGATCTGGTGCTGTTGTGATCCAACGCTTAAAGCAGGACTTAAAGAATGACCTGATTGCAGGTCTTTTGGTAGTGATTCCCCTAGCTACCACGATCTGGCTGACGATTACGATCGCCAGTTGGGTGATCGAGTTTCTTACTCGCATTCCCAAGCAAATCAACCCCTATGATAACCTCCATCCCATATTGGTCAATCTGCTGAATTTGCTAGTGGGACTGACAGTACCCCTGCTATGTATCCTGCTGATTGGCTTGATGGCACGTAATATTGTAGGGCGCTGGTTGTTGGAAGTGGGTGAGCGGGTTTTGCAGGCAATTCCCCTAGCAGGTTCTGTCTATAAAACCCTTAAACAGCTTCTGGAGACGCTTTTAAAGGATTCTAGCGGGAAGTTTCGCCGCGTGATTTTAGTAGAGTATCCTCGTCGGGGAATGTGGGCGATCGCTTTTGTGACCGGTACCATTAGCAACGAGATTCAAGCTCAAATGAATCGTCCCATGTTGAGCATTTTTATCCCCACAACCCCCAATCCGACCACAGGTTGGTATGCTGTTGTTCCGGAAGATGAAGTCGTAGAGCTTGCCATGTCCATAGAAGACGCCTTCAAAGTCGTGATTTCTGGTGGAATTGTGAGTCCCGCAGCCGCCTCAATCCCAGGTTCTTTTCAAACACCCTATGGAAAGAAACCGCTAGAACAAGCCCTACCGGAACTCAGACGGCAGATGTTACCAACGGAAGAAACCTGATGTAAATGATTAATAGTACAATACCGTGTGATTTGAAGCTGTTGATCTTGCTGTCTACCATCACCCGTTACTCATAAGAATTCTTGCCCTGTAAGAGTTAGAGTCGGGTTTGTAAACAGCGATATCATTTGGGCAAGAGAAAGTTTTT
>JBFLZA010000505.1:0-7052 GCA_040756535.1 Cyanobacteriota bacterium | reverse complement strand
AGCCAATCTACTGGATATCGATCAGGTACACGGCGTCATGGAGCTGATGATTAGCCTGTGCGAAAATGCATCCCCCAACCCCCCCAACCGCATGGTGGTTCTGGATACGCCACCTGACAAAGTCAAGCCGCAGCACGTCGTCCAGTGGTTGAATCAATTCAACCGCCGTTCCATGTTTGCCGCCCTTTACTATCCCTGGATTAAGGTACCTAACCCTCGGAATGGAGGCCGACCCATTGCAGTTCCCCCTTGCGGTCATGTGTTAGGAGTCTGGTCGCGCACGGATGAATCGCGGGGAGTCTATAAGGCACCCGCCAATGAAATTCCTAGAGGAGTGATTGGTTTAGCCTACGACTGCAACTTCCGCGAACAGGAATTGTTAAACCCCATAGGAATTAACTGCATTCGTACCTTCCCGAACCGAGGTATTCGCATCTGGGGCGCTCGTACTCTGGTGGAACCTGATAATATCCAGTGGCGCTATATTAGTGTTCGCCGTCTAATTAGCTATATCGAGAAATCGATCGAACTGGGTACTCAATGGGTCGTGTTCGAGCCAAATGATATAGATCTGTGGGAGCGTGTCAAACGAACCGTCAGCAATTTCCTAGAACGTCTCTGGCGCGATGGAGCTTTATTCGGAGGTTCGCCTGCCGAAGCGTTTTACGTCAAGTGCGATGGAACGCTAAATACCCCAGAAACCATGATGTTGGGACGGCTGTACATCGAAGTTGGCGTCTGTCCAGTTCGACCCGCAGAATTTGTGGTTTTCCGCATTAGTCAGTGGTCTCCTGATCAGTAATCTGATTTTTTTGGGGAAAGGTAAAAGGGGAAAGGGGAAAGGGAAAAAGTTAGTATCATCTATTGACCGAAATCCCTTTCCCAGCCGAAAAGCAAAGATGTAGTGCAAATCAAAGCACTAATAACTGTTAGGTGTCAGATTCATGATTCTTCCCAATTCTTGCCCTTGGGAATACTTTACTAAAGTTTTGAGAGACTTCAATCACTGAAACAAGGAGATAAATATGGCAGATCTTATACCCATCCCTACTAGTCGATTTTATGTAGAATTTGACGGTATAACGGAGAAAATGGTCAAGAGCGTTACTGAAGTAACGTTTACTGGACAAACCGCCGGTCATGAAAAAGCCTTGGCTTCCACAAAAAGTGGTAAGACTCTGTGGCAAAGCACTTCTAGCGGATTTGAGGAAAATCCTAACATCACCATTGAGGTGTATCTGACTGAGGGAGACATGGACTTTTACAACTGGATAAAAGCTGTTATGCCCAAGAGCGAAGGAGGTGGTGGAGAATGGTCTGGAATGCGTAAAAGTGGTTCCATTGTTGGTTACGATCCAGGTGATGAGGAGATACTACGTTGGAACCTAACCAATGCTTGGCCTAAGTCTTATAAAGTCTCGGATTGTTCTTCTGAAAGCAAAGACCTTGCTGTTGAAACGATTGAAATCGTATGCGAACAAATTAACCGGGTCAAATAGCAAGTTAAAACGTTACTAATTAAACAAGGAGTCAACTTATGCCTGCGGGATTAGGGCAAGTTATAGCATGTTCCAAGTATTATTTTCAGTTAGATGGCTTGGAAGATTTGGTTGTTAAAAAAGTCAGTGGAATCAGTATCAACCTGCAAACAAGCGGTGATACAAAATCTTATGGTGTCACAAAAGGTGGAAAGAGCGTAATTCAGGCGACGGTGACAGGTGTAGAAAATAAAAAAATAACAGTTGAGTTTGTATCAACTGTTCAAGATAACCGACTGATGCAATGGTTTCATGATTCTCACTCCGAACCAATTATTGGAGGAGGGACGACAACCAAAGGAGAGCGGAAAACAGGTTCTTTAATTCTCTACAACCAAGGAGGCGACGAAGCAATTCGTTATAACTTTACAGGTGTCATGCCAGCAAGTTATAAATCAACGAAAATGGAAGCAGGGAGTACAAACCTGGCTACAGAAACACTAGAGTTTGTCTATGAAAATATGCACCGTGTGAAATAAGCCACTAACGATAGGATTCCCGGTTGTCAGCACTCTTTTTCGGCAACTGCTCAGTGCGACTAGGATTAAGAATGCGATCGCAAAGCTTGGCTGTTTTCGAGAGTCCTCATAGGAGAGTACCGATAATGAACATCCATAGCACTTCACCACAGTAAGGGGGGACGCATGGCAGAATTTGAACTCCTAACAGCCGCCCGTTTTTACATGGAGCTCCACCTTGATGGCAGTCAAGAACCCGTAGACGGCTACTTTATGGAGTGTCAGGGGTTCAAGCGCTCTCAAGAAGCGATCGAACACTGCGAGGTTACTCCCCAGAAGTGGGGAAAAAAAGGCACAGTACAAGGTCGAGTCGTTCGCACCAAAATTCCCGGTAATTCCAAGAGCGAAAACTTAATTTTGCGCCGGGGCTTGACAATTTCTATGACCATGTGGAGTTGGTTCAATGCGGTAGAAACCGGAAGTTGGGCTGAGCAACGCAAAAACGGAGATTTAGTGATCTACAATCAAGCTTCCGAAGAACAAGCAAGATTTCGCTTCCAAGGTGCTTGGCCCACTCGGTATAAAATTGCTGATGTTAAGGCTGGTAGTAATGAGTTTGAGATTGAAGAGGTGGAACTCGCTGTTGATGAATTTTTACGAATTAAGTAAAGCCAAATGATTCAAACGGAGTTTGAATTTACCTTACCCAAGGGCTATCTCGACACGGATGGCAATCTTCACCGCAAGGGTGTGATGCGTTTGGCGAGAGCGATGGATGAAATTGTTCCCATGCGCGACCCCCGTGTCAAATCCAATCCTGCGTATGCAACAGTACTAATTTTGTCCCGTGTCATCACTCGTCTTGGAGCTTTGGAGGACATTTCTCCTGCTGTTATCGAGGGGTTATTTGCCTGTGACTTGAATTATCTCCAGAAATTTTATCGCCGGATTAATGAACTGGAATCGGAAGATTCGGCGTCACAAGAAGCTCCTCCATCTCCATCAGAACCCTTACAACTTAGCTAAGTTTAAGTTGAAATCCCAGATTTGTACTTCCTCAATTCACAAGCTATGGTTCATGGGTAGTGAAAATCTAATCCGCACAGAATTTAACTTTATTCTCCCCAGAGGCTTAGTCGATTCCCAAGGGGGTGTTCATCGCCAAGGAGTGATGCGTCTGGCAACCGCCAAAGACGAAATGGGTGTTCAAAAAGACTCTCGCGTGCAGATCGATCCAGCTTATGGAGTATTGGTAATGCTCTCACGAGTGATTACCCGTCTCGGCAGCCTTTCTTCTGTAACCCCTGAACTGTTAGAAAACCTTTTTACCCTTGATTTAGCGTATTTGCGAGAGTTTTACAATCGGATTAATCAACAGGAAAATGCTTTGATTCCCGTGCAGTGTCCGCAATGCAGTAGCCAGTTTGGGGTGGAGCTTTCACTGTCGGGGGAATCTTAAGCTACCCCTCAGAACAACTCGATGAGGAGGTAGCATTTATTGCGTTTCATTTCCACTGGTCTTTAGAGGATATTCTTAACTTAGAACATCCCGATCGCAGACGCTGGGTGACTCAAATTAAAAAGCTAAGGTAGCTTTGAAACAATGGGGGATTAGTCATTGGTCTTTTTCCCTTTTCCCTTTTCCCTTTTATCTGCCCGAAGGGCTTGACGTGCAGCATGGCAGTAAAAGTTCTTGATCAACTGCACTCAACCCAGCAGAGTCTAACAGCTCTTTCCAATCACTGATTAGCGTTGGATCGTTAGGATTCGCCAAGCGTAAATCGGCAAGAGTTTTTATGGCATCGTACCAATATCCACCTTCTACTTCACTGTTTTGATCACCTTCGGCATACAGTACAACCCGATCGCGCATGGGAGCATTCGCTAGCTCCCTAGTAAACATCGAACTAGGTTCAATGCGTTTAATTGACCCCTGTACACGGGGATTCCCTACCTGATCGTCTGGGTCGCATAATACTGCTAGTTCCCAGGTGTATTCTTCGCCAACTTCTAAAGCATCAGCATCAGCAGGTAGGGTAAAACTCAAAACACCACCCGTTTTATTTAAAGAGAAAGTTTTCTCATAAATAATAGTGTCACCTTTGGCATTGAGCAAAATGAATTTAGCTTCCTCGACAGAAGTTGGAGAAATTTGAAAAAAGAAGGTTGGGTTTCCAGTTGTGGTTAAGCCAATCTTAGTATTGGGTAACAATGCTCTCATTTGGACTGCTTTGGCTCCAACAACACCACAGTTTCCTCGTGCTGCTCCTCCTTGCAAATTTCGAGATGGGCGAATACCTGGTACTTTGAAGCGAAGACGAGAACGACGGTTACTGCGTTGCGCGATGATTTCTGCTGAGCTGAATGCTAACTGTTGTTGCTCTGTGTATGGAGACATTGCCATGGCTGGCAAAATACTGCTAATGACTAGCTCCACAGATAAAGCGAAAGAAAGCGTGACAAGACGTGAATAAGATTTGATCAGCATGATGCAAATTCTAGTGCTAGAGCTGGTTTAGATAATTTTTGACAATTTGACTCTAGAAAAGATTTATAAACAGACTCCTTATGAGGGAGTTAAAGTTCCCTAATCTTTATAATAATTGATGATTGTTATACAAAATTATTGAAACTCTCTAGAGAAGGTAAAATTACCTATTTTATTAGGGATTATAAGCCATAATAAAATTAACAGTTTAGCAAAAACTTGACAGAAAACAGAGTATTTTTTACAGTTTTAATTACTCAAGCTTTTATTTACGCCACAAAATAAAACTCGAATCAATAAAATCATTTTTTGAGGATTAAAAGCTAATTATGGTTAACAGTTTTGTTACAAAAATTCGCTCTTTCTTCGCCAATGGAAGTAATAGCTCTACACCCCTACTTGCCTTCGGTCGCTCGGTTATTTTAACCAGTGTGGTTGTGACGGGTGTGGTGGTTGGACTACGCCAGTTAGGGACACTAGAGGGATTGGACTTGGGGGCGTATGATCAGTTAGTGCGATCGCGTTCTGATGAAGGCCCAGATAATCGCTTGCTGGTTGTGGCCGTAACCGAGGCAGACATACAAACCCGCAAAGAATACCCGATCAAGGATGACACTCTTGCTCAAGTCTTAGAGAAACTTCAGGAGTATGAACCCAGAGCGATCGGTGTAGATATTTTACGGGATGTCCCTCAGGGCACTCCCAAAGGTCGGATTGCCTTAGAAAACATCCTGAAACAGGGCGAAAATATCATTGCCGTCTGCAAAATGAGTTCCGCTGACGAACCGGGAATTGCAGCAGCACCGGGAGTGACAGAAGAACGGGTGGGTTTTGCCGATTTACCCTTAGATCCGGGGGGAACTCTCCGCCGCAGTCTCTTGCTTTCCACGCCTACCGCCCCTAAAGTTCCACCACCTGTTCAACATTTATGTAATATTCCCGATCCAGAAAACCAACTCCCCTCCTTTGGCTTTCAGCTAGCACTGCTGTATTTAGATGCAGAGAATATTCAGCCAGAACTTTCACCAGCAGGAGATCTCAAAATCGCTTCAACGGTATTCAATCGCTTGGGAGAACGCTCTGGTGGATACCACAACACAGGTGCGGTAGATTATCAGTTGATGCTCAATTACCGCTCACCGAGAAATGGGGTTAAGCAAGTATCCATATCTGAAGTACTCGACGGCAAGCTCGATCCGGCCTTAGTTAAAGACCGCATTGTTTTGGTGGGTTACACCGCATCTATTGTTAAAGACGACTTCTACACGCCCTACAGTGCCGGATTGCAAGATAGCCAGAAAATGCCAGGGGTTGTGATTCACGCCCAGCACGTCAGCCAAATTCTCAGTTCTGTTCTGGATGAGCGACCTTTAATTTGGTACTGGCCTGAGGGGAACGAAATCTTGTGGATTTTGGGCTGGTCGCTGGTGGGAGGCATTGTAGCATGGCGCATCCGTCGCTTGTGGCTTTTTGGTCTAGGGGTTGTAGTAGCAGCAGGCGTTTTATATGGAACGAGTTATGTTCTGTTTCTAAACGCTGGATGGGTACCGTTGATACCCCCGATGATCGGATTGCTATCCACAGCAGTCGTAGTAGTTTTAATCGAGAGGGGATACGCTAAGGCAATCTATCAGGGAGTCAAAAAATTCGTCCTGAATATCGAAATTGACGAACAGCAGAAGGAGGCACAAGTAAAGGCAATTACAGAATCCGAGACTTTTGCCGAACTACAGCAAAAAGCGACTAAGTTAAGGAAAAATCGCAGGCGAGACAGAAGTTCAGAGCAGGTTTCTGAGGTGAGTACAGAGACAATAGGCGAGGATACTCCTTCTATCAATGAAGAGGTACAGACCAATCAAGCGGTAGAACTGACAGAACCAGAAATCAATGTCGTTACTCCAACGCCTCAAGAGACGGAATCTTCCGAAGAAGATGACTACTTGCAGGGGTTGCAGAAGCGAGGGAAAAAGCTGAAGGCAGATGCCGTCGCTTCGACACCTCAAGAGACGGAATCTTCAGAGGAGGATGACTACTTGCAGGGGTTGCAGAAACGGGGAAAAAGACTGAGAAAGACAGAGGATAAATCGAATAGTTGAATGCTTTTGTGCTGAGTCATAGCAAAAGGCAGAAGACAGAAGACAGAAGGCAGAAGGCAGAAAACAGAAGGCAGAAGGCAGAAGGCAGAAGGTTTTTTACTGCTACGTGGTCGCTTGGGCCGTTAAATCTGTCCTAAGCTTTATGGCGACAGCTATAGCTTGGCGGTTGAAACCGCAGCTATACAGACAAAACCCGCCTACGCGGGTTATAAAATCCTTGATTTTTCGTGAGTCTGCGTAGGTGGATTATCCTAGCCTTGGCGTTGCTGCTAACGCGCCACGCTAACGCCTAAAGTCTCATTGGCTCTTGATTTTCGTTTGAGTCTCGGAACTTTGTATTAGACTTCTTGCTTGCAGTCAAATTTACCCCCCTTAGTCCCCCCTGTATCTTGGGGGGAAACTAACTCCCTCCCTTTAATAAGGGGAGGGTTGGGGTGGGGTGCTTTGTACTTTTACAAGAGGTCTATTCTAC
>JBFLZA010000504.1:3870-7064 GCA_040756535.1 Cyanobacteriota bacterium | reverse complement strand
GATATTTGTATTTAGTACAGCAGTTTATTGCAGGACAAAATTTATTAGAGGAATTAGCACAACAGGGAGAATGGAGCGAGGCAAAGATTTGGGCTTTATTGACGGACTTGTTACCGATTCTCCAGTTTGTTCATGAACAACAGGTGATTCATCGGGACATTAAGCCAGAAAATATCATTCGTTACCAAAGCGACTCTCATTCTTTTGGGGAGACTACCGGACTTGGGGAAGGCCAATTAGTCCTGATTGATTTTGGGGTCGCCAAACAACTCAATACAATTTCTTTAACTGAACGGGGTACAACGATTGGTTCTTTTGGCTATGCCTCGATTGAACAGCTCAAAGGAGGCGAAGCGTATCCCGCCAGTGACCTTTATAGTTTAGGGGTTACTTGCTTTCAGCTACTGACTTGTGTGCATCCTTGGGAACTGTGGACGGAGCATGGTTATAATTGGGTTTCTGGTTGGCGGCAGTATTTGAAGTCTCCTGTGAGTCAAGAACTGGAGCAAGTTCTCGACAAGCTTTTACACAAAGACTGGATGGAGCGTTATCAATTAGCTGCTGAAGTGTTGAAAGATTTAGACGCTTGGGAGAACAAGCCACCTCAACTCCAAAACGCTCCATTGGCTTACCGTACTCAGACCAATAAGAGTGGCAAAAGTAAAACAGGGAAATTCTCTCTTTTTACGTTTTTACGTTTATCTTGTCACAGCCCTTGGTTCATGGTGCCTTTTATCCTACTACTAGGATTAGGAATATATTGGTCTTGGTCGATTCAAGGGCAACTCTGGGCCGAAACATCCACCCAGGAGAAACAACTTCTTGCCAGTACTCTCCTCGGTCATTCCGGTGCAGTTCGGTCTATCGCCATTACTCCAGATAATCAGACTCTTATCAGTGGGAGTGAGGACAATACCATCAAGATTTGGCAGCTAAGTACTGGCAAGCTAGTTCGTACCCTCACAGGTCATACGAACTGGATTAGTTCCCTCGCTATCAGTCCAGATGGTCAGACATTGGTCAGTGGCAGTGGAGACAATACCATTAAGATTTGGCAGTTGCAGACTGGTCAACTAATTCGTACTCTCACTGGACACTCCTATGATGTTAATTCCTTAGCCATGACGCCAGATGGTCAAACGTTGGTGAGTGGCAGTGGAGACAACACCATCAAGATTTGGCAGTTGCAGACCGGTCAACTGATTCGTACCCTCACCAAGCACTCCTATGGTGTGAATTCCTTAGCGATGACGCCAGATGGCCAAACCATTATCAGTGGTAACGGCAACGTTTGGCCTCTAGGCAACAACTACACCATCAAAATTTGGCAGTTAAAGACTGGGATTCCCAAGCGCACGCTCACTGAACACTTAGGTAATGTTAGTACTGTTGCCATGACGCCAGATGGTCAAACGCTAGTCAGCGGCAGTGATGATCGTAGGATTCTAATCTGGAACCTGAAGAGTGGGCAACTGCTTCGTACTCTCAAGGGTCATACCAGTAGTGTTTATGCGGTTGCTATCAGTCCAGATGGTCAGATGTTAGTGAGTGGCAGTAAAGACCATACCATTCAGATTTGGCAACTGAGTACTGGCACATTGAGCGCTACTCTAACTGGTCATGCCAGTGCCATTCATGCTCTTGCCATCAGTGCAGATGGTAAAACGTTGGTTAGCGGCAGCGACGATAAAACGATTAAAATTTGGCGAATGCCGGTCAAACCCTTCAGGTAGGGAAAAGGGGAAAGGGAAAAGGGAAAAGGATGTTTCGGTCACATCTCTGAGAACGCCGATCTAGCAATAGTTTTCTTCCTGGAAGGGCGAAGCATTCGGACAGAAATACTAGGATTTGATCGATAAATTGTCGCCCGAATGCTTCGCCCCTACACCTAATTCTGGTTACTGAACTGATGCTCTAGAGCATCGGTTCTGACCTTAAATCTCATAATGCCAGATCGGCTGTTGCTCATGCAAAACCAGACGTTGGCGAGAGAGGCGTTCTATGATTCCCTGTTTTTCAAAATCATTGAGAATTCGCGTAACTGTGACTCGGGTCGTTCCCAGAATCTCAGAAAGTTCTTGATGAGTTAAGCGCAAATCAATAAGTTGTCCTTGATTAACTTCAGAACCAAACTTTTTGGCCAGCCAATTTAACAATCGCAAAAGTGAAATGTCCACAGAGCGACTGTGAAGAATTTCTAAAAACTCTTGACATTGATGAATGTGGCGAATGAGAACTTCAGTGACTAAGTGCGATCGCTCAAGGGGAAGTCGGGTCACTTCTACTGGAGTGATACATTCCATTTGATAAACGGCTGACTTTGATAATACCTGACCAACAACATCTCCTGCTCCCCATAAACCCAGAGTGACAGTTGTTCCCTCCTCAAGCACGCTCAAGGTGCGAACGACTCCTACTTCGATTTGCCATAGATAATCTTGACTTGGGGGAAGTAGAACACGACGCGAAAACTGAGTTCGCTTAAAGTCAACAGGGCTAGCGTAGAGAAGTCTAGAGGCAGTCATTCCACTTATCCTTATCGAGAAAAATTTTTTCCCGCATCTAGTGCCTAGAGAGGGTTAAGGGAATTGTAACAGTAAAATACTGTATTCCGGTAGATGAACTGTAGATTTATTCCAAGTGAAGAGTCAATGGAGTCTCAAAATTTAATTTTTGGTTCCATTGCTACTCGCTCTCGCTAACCATTAACAATTCGTGTGCCAATGTCTCGTAATAATCCTGCAACCTCTGTTGGGTGTGGTTCAGGTGGATTAAGTAATACTTTTTGCGCTATATTTTTCCATTGGTCAACTCGTTGCTCTGCAATATAACCTCTCCCTTTGCTGTCTTCAAGATATTTAAGTCCAAAGAGCCATTGTGGGGAGGTTTGACGGAATTTATCGGCAAATATTAGGCGGATGCGTTCTTCTTCTTTAAACACCAACTCACTCAACTGGCGCAGCAGAGTTCCGTTTTTTCCTGAGGGATAGAGTGCAGTTGCTAGCAAAAGAATACCCATTGCAAAAAAAGGACATTCTACGTTATCTACAGGTAGCCATAACATCCGCCAGCACAAGAGTTGTAACGTCAACTCAATAGCCTCTTGCTCCAGACTCAGTACACTCGCAATCAATTGAATAATCGTTTCTGACTCAGTATTAATATTTGCCGTATCACAGTTAGCAGGGGAGACC